>NZ_JBEZUP010000002.1:0-266792 GCF_040636485.1 Streptomyces sp. NPDC038707 | reverse complement strand
CCGCCTGCCGGACCGGCTGGGAAGCCACGGAACCGGCCGCCCGCGGTGCCACGGAAGGACCCGCCTCCGTGACCGACTGCGCCGCCGCCTGCCGGACCGGCTGGGAAGCCACGGAACCGGCCGCCCGCGGTGCCACGGAAGGACCCGCCTCCGTGACCGACTGCGCCGCCGCCTGCCGGAGCGGCTGGGAAGCCACGGAACCGGCCGCCCGCGGTGCCGCGGAAGGACCCGCCTCCGTGACCGACTGCGCCGCCGCCGGCGGAGCCGGGTGCGGGACCGGCTCCGTGGCCGGTGGAGTGGCCGTCGGCGGAACCGGCGGCGTCGCCGTGTCGGGAGTGGTCGGCATGCCGGTCACCCCGTTCCGTAGCGGGCGCGCAGTTCGGCCTTGCGGACCTTGCCGGTCAGGGTCTTGGGGAGGGCGGGGACCAGTTCGAGGCGGTCCGGCAGGAAGCGCTCGTCGTGGCCACAGGCGCGGACCCGGTCGCGTATCCCGTTCAGGTCCGGGGCCTGCCCGGCGCGCGGGACCACGACCGCGCAGATGACCGGCCCGGCGCCGGCGCCGGCGGGCGGGAGGCCGACCAGCGCGGCCTCGACGGCATCGGGGTGGCTGCCGATGACCGCCTCCAGCTCGGTCATGGGGGCCACCAGCCCGTCCCGGACGATGGCGTCCCGGGCCCGGCCGACGATGCGGATGCCGCCGCGCCCGTCGTCCCGCGCCAGGTCCCCGGTGTCGAACCAGCCCTCCGCGTCGAACTCGGCGGCGAAGACCTCCTCGCGCCGGTAGTAGCCGAGGGCGAGGGAGGCGCCGCGCACCTTCAGCCGGCCCGTGCCGTCGGCGCCGGGCGACTCGATGCGGAACCGCATGGCGTCGATGGGGCCGCCGTTGCTGTACGCGGCCCAGTCCTCGGGGTCGGCGGGCCGGGTCATCGTCACCGGGCCGTTCTCGGACATGCCCCACAGCGAGTAGGTCCGGGCGCCCAGCGCCGCGTGCACCTCGTCGGCCAGCTCCTTCAGCACCGGCGCGGAGCCGATGACGACGTGCCGCAGGGTGCCGGTGTCCCGTTTCTCCACGCGCTGGGACGCGGCCACGTCGGCGAGCGTGGCCGGCGGGCCGTACAGCAGCGTGGCGCCGTAGCGCTCCACCAGGTCCAGCAGCGCCTCGTTCCTGCGGACATCCTGGAAGGCGACGGTGCCGCCGAGCAGGACGCTCCCGAGGACGCCCTGCGCGAAGCCGGAGTAGTGCACCAGCGGGGTGGACACCGCGGCCACCCAGTCCTCGTCGGACCGGAACGCGTCGACGTAGCCGCGCACGGCCGAGTGGACGGTGTTCTGGCTGTGCAGCACGCCCTTGGACTCGCCGGTGGTGCCGGAGGTGAACAGCACCACGAACGGCTCGTCGGGTCCGAGGGCCAGCCCCTCCAGCCGCTGCCCGGCGCCCGGCTCCTCCTCGCGGGGCACGGCCACGAAGTGGTCGTGGAAGGACATCGCGCCCTCCGGCACCGGCCCGTCCACCACCGCGACGTGGGCGAGCGCGGGCAGTTCCGCGCGCAGTCCGGTGACGATCTTCGCCAGCGGGGTGCCCGTCCACTCGGGGAGCGTGATCGCCACCCGGGCCTCGGTCAGCCCGAGCCGGTGCCGCAGTTCCTCCTCGGGGCAGACCGGGGAGATCGGGCAGACGACGGCGCCGACGCGCATGCACGCGAACATCAGCGGCACCATCTCCCACCGGTTGGGCAGCTGGACGGCGACGACGTCCCCGCGGCGCACCCCGAGCCGGAGCAGGGCCAGCGCGAACCGGTCGGTGAGCCGGGTCAGTTCGGCGTAGTCCAGGGTGTCGGTGCGCGACTCGGCGACCCGCCGGCCCGCGACGGCCAGCCGGTGCGGGCGCTCGCGGACCTGGCGGCGCAGGTCGTCGAGGAAGGTCTCGGTGCGCCACCAGCCGCGGCGCAGGTACTCGGCGGCTTCCTCGGGCGTGACGGCCGGGCGCCGGGTCTCGGCCGGGGCGGTCATCGCTGCAGCTCCTTGCGGCGGGTGGCGAGCAGCTCGGGCAGCGGGTCGCCCGCCCGGCCGGCCGCGATCTCCAGCAGGGCCCGGGTGTTCTCCCGTACCCGGTCGCCGATCCAGTCGAAGACCCACGCCTTGCGGGCGTCGGCGGCCAGGTCGAAGGGGACGACCCGGGTGACGGCCAGGGCGGCCGCGCCGGCCCCGCCGATGTTGGCGATGACCCCCGGCACCAGCGTGGCACCGGCGGCCCGGGCCTTCTCCCGCGCCTCGGAGTCGGAGGCGAGGTTGGCGCCCTCGACGACCAGGCCGGCGCGCAGCCGGTGGACGTTGCCGGCGTTCAGCGCGTGCTTCTGGGCGGCGAGGACCAGCACGTCGGCGTCGATGTCGAGCCAGGCGTCCGGCTCGGCGGAGGTGGTGACGTGCTGCGGCAGCCGGGTGCGGTCGATCCGCCCGAACTCGTCGGTGATCGCGACGAGGCCGGCCACCGGCAGCCGGTCGGCGCTGATGGTGCCCTGGACGTCGGCGACGGCCACGACGGCATGGCCGCGGTCCTCCAGGAACCGGGCGACCGCGCGGCCCACCGCGCCGAAGCCCTGCACCACGACCCGGGCGGCCTCGCCGCGGCCGCGTGACTCCAGCGCGGTCAGCGCGGCGACGCCGACCCCGTGCCCGGTGACATCGATGAGCGGTTCGTAGTACGTACGCCAGTCGACGGGCATGTCCGGGGCGCCCGGGCGGTAGCGCGGGTCGTAGCCGGCCTCGGCGAAGAACACGGCCCGGTCGGCGGGGGTGACGCCCATGTCGATGCCGAGGTGGATTCCGCCGTGCAGCAGGGGCTTGACGGTGCGGCCGAAGGTGCGGAACGTCCGCTCGCGGTCGCTTCCGTCGGAGACGATGCCGCCCTTGGCGCCGCCGATGCGCAGGCCGGCCAGGGTGAACTTGTCGGTCATGTCGCGGGCCAGGCCGCGCACTTCCTCCTCGGTGACGTGGGGGGTCATCCGCACGCCGCCCATGGCCAGGCCGTCGACCAGGGTGTCGACGACCACCCAGCCCTTGATGCCGCCCCCGCTGCCGTTCAGGTGGGTGACGAACGCGGGCTCTTGGCTGTCTTCCGTGAAACTCATGGCAACTGCCAACTCCTCACATCGTGGATCACTGGTAGAGCTGGGTGAAACCGCGCAGGATCTCCCGGCCGTCGCTGCGGAACTCCAGGTGGGCCTGGGAGCCGTAGACGCGTCCGTCGTCGGAGCGCAGGAACTCCACGGGCGCGTGCTCGGAGCGGCCGATGGAGCGGTAACCGGCCGGCGCCTGACGGAGGTAGAGGGTGTGCCGGTGGAACACCGTCACGGTCGGCTTGACGTAGGTGAACAGCGGGTCTTCCGTGTCGACCTGGGCCTCGTGGCCGCCGACCCGCTGCGGGCCCTCGGCGAGCTCGCCGCCGGCCGCGACGGCGAGGATCTGCATGCCGCCGCAGATGCCGAACACCGGCACGTCGGAGGTCATGACCAGGTCGATGAGCGGCTTGTAGTGTTCCTGGTCGTACGCCCGCACCTTGGTGCCGCTCAGCACGATCGCCTGGTAGCGGCCGTCGAGCCGGGCGGGGACGGACACCGCGTCGACCGCGTCGGTGGCCGAGCCCAGCTCCTCGAAGCGGCGGCGCAGCTGGGGCAGGGACAGGGTTCCGTTGTTGACGACCAGGACACGGGGCTGCGCCATGTGCGTCCTCCTCACGTTCGCGTGATGACGGTGCCGGTGCGGGCGGCGAGCAGGTCGGAGACCGGCGCGCTGCCGATGACGACCCGGTCCACCCCGCGTTCCAGGGCCTCGCCGGCCGCCCGCAGCTTCTTGCGCATGCCGCCGGTGGCGCCCTTGTCGCGGAACGCGGCGGCGGCCTCGGCACCGATCTCGCGCACCGGCTCGCCGTCGATCAGCAGATGGCTGACGTCGGTGACCAGCACCAGGTCGGGTGCGCCGACGGCACCGGCGAGGGCGGCGGCGGCCCGGTCGGCGTCGGTGTTCACCTCGCGGCCCTCGGGGTTGCGGGCCAGCGGGGTGACGAGCCGGGCCCGGCCGGGCTCCAGGTCCTTCAGCTGGGCCGGGTCGGCGTCCGTGACCGGGCCGACCAGGTTCTCCAGCTCGACCAGCTGCTTGTCCCGCCACCACCAGCGCTCGGCCTGCCCGGCCGCGAGGATTCCGTCGCTGCCGAGGAGGCGTCCGGCGTCCAGGCCGCGGTCGCGCAGCCGCTGGAGCACCTCCTCGCCGAGCCGGGTGCTGACGGTCTTGATGTCCTCGATGACCTCGGGAGTGGTCCAGCGGCTCTGGTTGCCGTACCGGTCGCGCAGGACCGCGGACGGCTCGCGGTAGCGGGCGCTGAGCTTCTTCAGCGGCTTCGACCAGCCGTGCACCAGGACCAGCGGGCGCTGGTGGCCCAGCCGGGCCAGGTCGTCCCACCAGGCCCCGTCGAGGTCGTCGACCGCGCTGCCGCCGAGCTTGACGACGGCCGGGGCGGCCAGGGCGTCCACGGGCTGCTGTGCGGCGCTCATGCGGGCATCACCGGGTGCATCGTCAGGCCCGTCTCCTCGGGCAGTCCGAACCGGAGGTTGACCGCCTGGACGGCCTGGCCGGCGGCGCCCTTGACCAGGTTGTCCAGCGCGGCGAGGACGACGATCCGGCCGCTCTCCTCGTCGTACAGGGCCGTCACGTCGCAGTAGTTGGAGCCGAGGACGGCCTGCGGGTCGGGCACCGGGATCAGGGTCTCGGTGTGCCGCCGCACCCGCACGAACCGGTGCTCCTTGTAGAAGCGCAGGTACGCCCGTTGCAGCGTGCGCTGGTCGATCTCGCCGTCGGTGAAGACGTAGCTGCTGGTGAGCAGGCCGCGCACGTGCGAGACGCCGTACGCCGACATGCTCAGCGAGCCGACCGAGCCGGGCTTGCTGCGCTCCAGGAAGTCGCTGACCTCGGCCGCGTGCCGGTGCCCGGTGGGCGCGTACGGGGCGATGGCGCCGTTGCGGAAGGGGTGCAGGTCGGCGGTGCGCAGGTGCAGTCCGCCGCCGCTGGAGCCGCTCTTGCCGTCCACCACCACGGTCTTCAGGTCCAGGCCGAGGCCGAGGGTGAGCGGGGCCAGGCCCAGGGTGATCGCGGTGGCGTAGCAGCCCGGCAGCGAGATCAGCGCCGCGTCGGCGAGCTGGTCGCCGATCAGCTCCGGCACGCCGTAGACGAACCGGTCGGCCAGGTCGGTGCGGCGCTCGACCTTCGGGTACCAGCGGGCGTGCCGCTCGGGGGTGCGGATGCGGAAGGCGCCGCTGAGGTCCACGACGGCCGGGACCCGGTCGGCGAACCGCTCGGCCAGCTCGGCGGAGACCGGTGCGGGGGTGGCCAGCAGCAGGACGTCGACCCGGTCGGCGACGTCGTCGGTGACCGGCTGCACGGTCAGGCCGGTGTCGATGCGCAGGCCGGGGTGCAGCTCGGCGGGGCGCTTGCCGATGTTGGAGGAGCCGCCGAGGAAGGTCAGCTCCAGGTCGGGGTGCTGGGTGATCAGTCGGATGAGATCGCCGCCGGCCAGCCCGGAGGCGCCGACGACTCCTGCGCGGATCATGCGAGCAGCTCCTGCACGTAGCGGGCGATGGCCGAGGGGACGTCGGCACCGGTGGCCGAGGCCACGGCCCGGAAGCCGGGGGCGTGGTTGACCTCGTTGACGACATAGCCGTCGTCGGTGCGGAACAGGTCGATGCCGTAGATGCCGGGCCCCAGCTCCGCGGTCACCGCGTCGGTGATCTTGACGATGTCGGGGTCGTGGGCGAGGGCGCGGCTGTCGTTGCCGAGGGCGGCGTTGTTGCGCCAGTCGGTGCCGCCGCTCGCGAACTCCGCGGCGCCGACCAGTTCGTGGCCCACGACCAGGCAGCGCACCGAGGTGCCGCCGCCGATGTACGGCTCCACCAGGCAGGCCTGTTCGAAGGCGTGGCCGAGGTCCTCGACGTAGTCGTACACGGACTGGGCGGTGTCGGTGTGCCGGATCAGGGTGACCCGCTTGCCCATGCCGCCGAAGACCGGCTTGAGCACGACGGGGGTCTCCAGCTCGGCGAGGGCCTGGGTGAAGTCCCTGCGGGACAGCACCAGCCGGAAGTCCGGCACCGGGACGCCCGCGGCGCGCAGCACGGTGCGCAGCGCGGCCTTGTTCTCGCAGGCGTGGATCGCCCGGGAGGTGTTGACGGTGCGGGCCCCGGCGGCCTCGGCGAGGCTCGCGACGAGGCCGCCGCGGGTGTAGCTGCGGCTGCGGACCAGCAGGACGTCGTGGTCCCGCACGGAGGGGGCGCCCGGATCGCCGAGGCACAGCGACTCGTCGTTGACCCAGTCGACCGTGAGCCCGAAGGCGTCGGCCCGCTGGATCAGCTCGCGCTCCTCCCAGGCGATCCGGTCGGCGACGACGGCGACTCTGCTGCCCATCACTGGCCCCAGTCGCGCAGCTGGACCTCGACCGTCTCCAGGGTCAGCCGCCCGTCGGAGACGTCCTCGACCCGCAGCGTGAGCAGGCACTCGGGGCAGGACAGGGTCTCGCCCTGGACGACCGGCGGCACGGTCAGGTCGGTCTCGCACTCGGGGCAGGTGCCGGAGAGGGTGGCGGCGGTGGTCATGGTGGACTCCGTTTCCAGGAGGAGGGATGGAGGGGAAGGGATGGTTCAGGCGGCCTGGAAGTCGACCGCGGCCTTGCGGACCGCGTCCCGGTCCAGGACCGGTCCGCCGGCCGCCACCTGGCGCTCGGTCAGCCAGGCGGTGAAGGCGTCGACGTCGACCTCGACCCCGGAGTCGGCCAGCGCCCACTTCACGAGGGCCGGGGTCAGCCGGGTGCGCACCCGCAGCTCGCGGGAGCCGCCGACGAGTTCGGCCGGCAGGGTCTCGTAGGCCTCCGGGTGGCTGAGCTGGCCGGGCAGCTCGTAGGCGAAGGCGTGCGGGGTGGTCGGGCCGGACTGGAAGGCGGTGCCGAGGCCGGAGCCCTTCAGGGCGGTCCGGGACAGCTCGGTGAGGTGGGTCAGGTCGAAGCGGGTGTCGCCGTGCACGACCCGCAGCGAGGTGAGCAGCTCGGCCAGCGGGGCGTTGCCGCCGCGCTCGCCGATGCCGCCGACGGTCGCCGAGATCCACCGGGCGCCGGCCCGGACGGCGGCGAGCGAGTTGGCGACCGCCATGCCCAGCATGTTGTGCGAGTGGATCTCGATCTCGGAGCCGTCGATCGCGGTGAGGTCCGCGATCTTCGCCTCCATCTGCCAGGGCGAGAGGTAGGCGACGGTCTCGGCGAGCCGGAACCGGTCGGCCCCGGCCTCGAAACCGTTGGTGACGTACGGGACGAGCCGCTCCCGGGGGGTGCGGGCGCCGTCCTCGCCGCTGAAGGTGACGTGGAAGCCGCGCTCCTTGGCCTGCGAGACCGCCGAACGGGCCAGGGCGTTCAGGAACTTGGCGCTGGGCGTGCCCAGCTTGAGGACGGCGTGCTCCTCCGAGGTGGGGATGGAGTACATGACGTGGCGCACGCCCAGCCGCTCGGCCTCGTCGAGGGCCCGGGCCACCTGCTGGCGGTCGCGCACCACCAGCAGTGTCATGCTGCGCTCGGGGCCCACCGCCTCGTGCACGGCCTCGATCAGCGGCGCGTCCTTGGTGCCGGGGCCGGAGACCATGCCCACCTCGACCAGTTCGACGCCGGTGCGCACCAGCAGGCCGGCGATGGCCGCCGCGTCCTTCGGGCCGAACTCGACGCCCGCCATGTGCGCGGAGTCGCGCAGGGTGGCGTCGGATATCAGGGGCGGGTTCGGAAGTTTCTCGTGGTTTTCCGCTGCTGCCATTCCAGTTCACTCCTTGTTCCGGAAAGGGGGTACGGCCTGCATTCCGGACGAGTTCGGTGAACCGCAATCCGGGGAACGATTGCGGCTGGCGCTGCCCAATAGCTTCCGCGCCGCCGGGGCACAGAGCAACGAATTCCGCGTCAGAAGGCCGTGGAAAAGTGTCAGGGAATGTCAAGAAGTACAGGGTCTGCAAGAAGGGTGTCGGCGTGTGCAAGAGACGCCGGAATACGGTCCCCGGGCGCGCGCGGGGCGCCTACCGTGCCAGGCATGGACCTTCTCTCACTGCCCCGGCTGGGGCTTGTCGTCCCGCCGGAGAACCCGACCGCTGAACCGGAGTTCGCCGCGCTGCTCGGCAGCCGGGTGAACGTGTACACGGCCCGTTTCCCCACCACGCCCGGGGCCGGCCTGAAGGACATGCTGGAGACCTACAACCGGGTCCTGCCCGACACCCTCGGCCGGTTCGGGGGGATGCGGCTGGACGGGGCCGTGGTGGCGTGCAGCGCCTCCCACTACCTGCTCGGCCCGGACGGCGACCGCGCCTTCTGCGCCGAGCTGTCCGCGCGCGCGGGCTACCCCGTGTGGTCCTCCACCCAGGCGATCCTGAACACCTGCGCGGCCCTGGGCGTACGCCGGCTGACCCTGGTCTCGCCGTACCAGCCCTGGCTCACCGACACCTCGCGCGCCTTCTGGGAGGAGGCCGGCCTCACCGTCGACGGGGTCGTGACGGTCCCGGCGCGCGAGGCGCCCGGGGAGGAGCCGCACCACGATCCGTACCAGGTCACGACCGCGCGGATACTCGACCGCACGGCCGCCTCCGACCTGCCCGCGGACACCGCCCTGCTGTTCACCGGCACCGGCATGGGCACCCTCGCGGCGCTCGGTGAGCTGGCCCGGCGGGAGCCCGGCCGCACCCTGCTCACGTCCAACCTGGCGTCGGCGTGGTGGGCCCTGCGCGCCCTGGCCGACGGGGACGAGGGCGCGGCGCACCCGCTGCTGCGCCGGCTGACGCCGGTGCGGGTCTGACCGGCGCGACGGGGCCCCGGCGCGTACCCGCCGACGCGCGCCGGGGCCCCGTCCCACGCCGGACCGGCGACCGCCCGGCGCCTCGGCTCTACGACGCCTCGGACAGCTCGGTCACCTCCGGCCACCCGGACTCCCGCGGACGCTCGGCGGCACGGCAGTCGCCGTACCCCATCCGGTAGCCCACGCCCCGGACGGTGGTGATCCACCGGCTGGAGCCCAGTTTCGACCGCAGACTGCTCACATGGGTGTCGATGGTGCGGCTGGTGCAGGCCCAGTTGCTGCCCCACACCTTCGCCATCAGTTCCTTCCGCGACACCACCGTCTCGGAATTCCGCGCCAATACGTACAGCAGCTCGAATTCCTTCGAGGTGACGGGCACCAGCCGGTCGTGCAGACGTACCTCCCGGGTACGCGGATCGATATGCAACGGGCGCAGGGAAATCGTCTTCTCCGGGCCCGGTTCGCGGTGCGCCCGGCGCAGTACGGCCTCTATGCGGGCGCCTATCTCCCGGAATCCCCAGGACTTGACCACACAGTCGTCGGCCCCGGCGCGCAGCGCGAGGACCCGCTCCAGTTCTTCGCCGTCGTCGGTCACGGCGATCAGCGGGACGTCGCCGTCGCCGCGCACCGTCCGGCACACCTCCAGTCCGTCCATGTCGGCCAGGTCCAGCGAGAGCAGCACCAGGTCCGCGTCGTGGTACGCGCGCAGCGCCCCGGCCCCGGTGTGCACGCTCCGCGTGGTGTAGCCCTGTCTGCGCAGATCGCGCTCGGTCGCCTCGGCCGCGGCGGCGTCCCGTTCCACCACGAGTACGTTCGTCACCCCTGCCGTCCCCTCTTCATCGCTCTGCCTCCGCTCCTCGTGCCGTCAGCTCGCCCCGGCCCCGCTCGGCTCGGCCGCGCGGGCGGCCGGCGGCGGGGCGAAGGCGTGCTCCGGGACGGGGTCGAGGTACTGGTAGGCGTACGCGGCCGAAGCCATGGTCATGTGGTGGTGCCAGCCCGGGAAGGAGCGGCCCTCGAAGTCCAGCACGCCGAGACGGTTCTGCAGGACGGAGACGGCCGACAGGGCGGCGGTGCGGCCCCGCACCAGGCACAGCACCTCGTCCACCGGCCGGTCGGTGAGGCTGGTGAGCCAGTACCGGGCGGGCAGCCGGCCGTCCAGGGCCGGCCGCTCCAGGATCCGGTAGGCGCGCGAACCGCCGTCGGCGCCCGCCAGCCGCGGCAGCCGGACCGTGCCGGTGTAGGTGTGGATGGTCACGGCCTTGGTGCGGCCGTCGGGGGCCTGCCGCATCATCACGTGCGGCTGCCGGGCGTGCCGGACCCCCATCAGGCCGCCGACCGTGCGCACGGTCGGCGTGTGCCGGCCGACGAGCACGGCCTGGCCGGGATCGACCTCGGCCACCACGTCCAGCCGTTCCCGGCCCAGGCCCCCCAGCACCGCGGCCGCCTCCTGGCACCGGCTCAGGTCCAGGACCCAGGGCAGCCCGGCGCCGTGCGGCAGCGTGACCGCGTCCGCCGCGTACTCGAGGAGGTAGGTGCCGACCGGGCGCTCCCGCTCCCCCTCCGGTATCCGGGCCCGCCGCCGGCGCTGCGGGTCGCCGTCCCACGGGCCGCTGAGCATCAGGCTCCAGTCGACCGGGAAGGCGCCCTGGGCACCGGCCAGGAACAGGCCCAGCGCCCGCTGGCAGTTGACGGTCTGCCGGGTCGCGGGGTCCACCCGGCGGTGCACGCCCACCGAGTGCGCACCGTTCTTCGGGATGACCAGCTCGGCGACCGTCCAGGCGTAGGGCGCCGCCGTCGCGGCCACCCGCCGGGCGAGTTCACGGCGCACCGGACGCCAGTCCCAGGAGCTGGCGTTGATGAACTGGTGCAGACCGCGCAGCGCCGCCGTGGGTAAGAAGTCCTCCTGGGCCATGCGCCGCGGTGTCTTCTTTCCGGAGCCCTGGAGCAGGGCCCGCAGATAGGCCCGGGCCCAACGGTGCTGTTCCACTCTGTGAAGTGATCTGAATACGTCCTCCACAAACGTCTGGATACGCGGACCGTCACTCGTTGCCATGCGCGTCTCACTCGACGACATAAACGCTACGTCCCCTCGTATTTCGTAACGCTCAGACTGAGGCCGGTGCATCGTGCATGTGCCCGAGCCACAAAATACCCTCGGATCCACAATTCTGTCCGTCGTCCGTACCGTACTTCGCTACTTCCCGTGCTGAGCTGCGGAAACATGGCGGGGCGAGGGGCGTGGAGGACCCTGGCCAGGGGTCGGAAAATACCGGTTGACCCAATCCTGATACGCCCGGTGGATCAACATCGGGGGCTTGTCAAAATCTTATGAACAAAACATTGGCGACGGGCATGCCGATGACCGCCGAAGGCCGGGGGATACCTTCGGCGGTCCGTTCGGGAGGCCGGTACGGCGCCTGATCAGTCGCGTTGCGCCGCCAGGGTGTCGAGCCAGTCGCCCAGCAGCCCGTGCACGGCGTCCGGCTGGTCGAGATGGACGTTGTGCCCGGCGCCGTCCACGACCGCGTAGGTGGCGCGCGGATAGTGGTCCAGCAGCTCCAGCTGGTCCCGCCAGCCGACCATGTGGTCCTGGCGGCCGGTCACCACCAGGTGCGTGCCGTCGTGCGGGCCGGAACGGGACTCCGGAGCCTGCCGGAACAGGTACGCCTTGAGCAGCTCGGCGGCGTCCCCGCGGTGATGGGCGCGGAAGCCGGGCAGCACGTGGTCGCGGAAGGCGTTCCAGCCGGCGTCGTCCTGGTACAGCGCGATGCTCGTGAACACCTCGCGGTCGGCCGGGTCCAGCGCCGCCAGCAGCGCCTCGTCCCGGGCGAGCACCTGCCGCTCGGGCAGCGTCCGCTCCCCGGCCGGCCTGACCAGCGGTGCCAGCAGCGCGGCGCCCAGCACCCGCCCGCCGCGCTCGGCGATCAGGTGACGGGCGAGCTGGCCGCCGTAGGAGATGCCCACCACCGCGAACGGCTCGTCGCCGACGGTCTTGTCCACGAACCGCAGCACCGCCTCGCCCATGGCCTCCGCCGTGACCGGCCCGGACAGCCGGGGCGAGCGGCCGGAGCCGGGCAGGTCGACGTAGAGCCGCCGCCAGCCGCGGCGCGCGGCGAACACGGGTTCCAGCGGCAGCAGGAGCCGGTGGTCGACGGTGTAACCGTGCAGCAGCACCACGGGCGTGCCGGAGCCGAACTCGACGTGGTGCAGCAACTGCCGCGCCGGCTTCGGCCTCACGGCGGTCTCGGTCGGTCCAGTCTCTTCGGTCATGGCTCCACTTCGATGAGGACAGGGGTGGTGAGGTCGGCAAACGGGCGCGCCGGGCAGACGGGACAGCGGGTACGGCGGCACGGCGGGGAGGTGACCGTCCCCGCCGCCGTACGCCGCGCCTACGCCACCGGGCGCTTGGCGGGGAAGCCGTGGCCGCGGGCGAGCACGATGACGGCGATCACCGGCAGCATCAGCAGCAGCACGCTCCACGGCAGCGAGTCGCTGCCGCTCAGGTCGAGCAGCACACCGCCGATGACACCGCCGCCCGCCATGGCCACGTTCCACAGCGTCACCAGCATGGCCTGGGCCGCGTCGGCCGCCTTCTCGCCGCCCGCGTCACCGGCCGCGGTCTGCAGCAGGGTCGGCACCCCGCCCCAGCCCAGACCCCACAGCACGGCCGCGAGGTAGACGAGCGCGGTCTGGTCCGCGAACACCGCCAGCACCGCGGCGGCCACCGCGACCAGCAGCGAGCTGGCGATCGTCAGCACGCGCAGCCGGTGGTGGATCTGCGCGCCGACGATCCAGATGCTGGCCAGCGAGGCGATGCCGAACACCAGCAGCACCAGGTCGGTGTTGCCGCCCATGCCGAGGTCGTCGAGGAACGTGGCGATGTAGGCGTAGATGATGGTGTGCGCCAGGACGAAGACCAGCGTCACGAACAGCACCGGCACGACACCGGGGACCCGCAGGGCGTGCAGCATCTTCGGCCGCTCGCCGCGCTCCTGGCCCGGGTAGTCCGGTACGGCGGCGGCGATCCACGCCAGCAGGACGACGGTCAGCGCGGTCATCGCGAGGAACGCCACGCGCCAGTCGGTCACCTTGCCCAGGAAGGTGCCGGCGGGCACACCGAGGGAGAGCGCGACCGGGATGCCCGCCATCGCCACCGCGATGGCCCGGCCCTGCAGCGGCACCGGGGCCAGCCGGCGCGCGTACCCGGCGAGCAGCGCCCAGGCCAGGCCCGCCGCGACACCGGCGACGAAGCGCGCCACCATCGTCAGCCCGTACACGGAGGACAGCGCGGTGACGGTGTTGGCGACGGCGAAGCCGGCCATGGAGGTCAGCAGCAGCCGCTTGCGGTGCCAGCCGGCGGTCGCCGCCGTCAGCGGGATCGCGGTCAGCGCGGTGCCGAGGGCGTAGATGGTGACCGTCTGGCCGGTCGCGGACTCGCTCACGTTCAGGTCGTCGCTCATGGACGGGAGCAGACCGGCGGGCAGGGTCTCGGTGAGGCTCGTGATGAACACGGCGGTGGCGAGGGCCAGCAGGGCGAACATGGGCAGCTTCTGCTGCTCGCCGGCGCCCGCCCGGCTCGTCTCGGCGCCGGTCCGCACGGGCGAACCGGCCGCGGTATCGGGTGTGGTGCTCATGGGATGTGCTCCAGGGTTTCGGGGACGAGGTGGGTGAACGCTCGGGGTGGGGCCGGGGAGCCCGGGGGACCGGGAGGCCCCGGGCGCGTCGGCCGGGTCCGCCGGTACGCCGTCATGGCCGGCTCAGACCTCCGTCGACCGGCAGCCGGGCCCCGGTGGTGAAGGTGGCGTCGGTGGCCAGGAAGAGCGCGGCCCGGGCGACCTCCTCGGCGGCGCCGAGGCGGCCCAGGGGCGGCAGGGGCACCCCGCCGCCCGGCGCCTCGATACAGCCCGGCGCCACGGCGTTGACGCGGATGCCCCGGGAGACCAGCTCGCCGGCCAGCGCGTGCACGGCGGCGGGGGACGGCGCCGGGGTCATCAGCACGACCGCGCCACCGTCCCGCAGGCGCGGCAGCAGCGGCCGTGCGGTGGCCACGACATCCGCGAACAGCAGGTCGACGACACCGCCGGGCCCCAGGCAGGCGGTCACGTCGGAGGGCGCGACGACCCTGGCGGCGGAGCCCAGTTCCCCGCCCAGGCGGTCCCGCTCCTCCGTGGTGCGGGCGGTCAGCACGACGTGGGCGCCGCCCTCCACCAGACGCTTGGCCACGGCCAGCCCGATGGCGGTGGCCTCCCCGACGACTACGGCCGTCCGGCCCGCGTACTTGGTCATGCTGCTTCCTCTTCCTTCGCCGCACCTGCCACAACGGCCCGGTGGAACCGACCTTGCGCCCACCCGCTTCGGAAAACCTTCGGAACGGCTTACGGACGCCTCACGGGCGAACGGCCCCGGCTGACGAACGGCTTACGCCCGGCCCAGAGGCACCGGGCCGGACTGACGAAGGGCTTACGGCCACGGCGGGCGGACTGCCGAAACCGCTGACGAGCGGGCCGGCGGCCGGAGCGCGCCCGGGATCGATCCGGTGGCTGTCGGGACGTGAGGCTCCGCAAGCCCCTGGCCGACACCCGGCAGCCGGAGACCACCGGGAACGCGGGCCTGCCGGAGACCACCGGGAACGCCGGTCCGCCGCAGCGGAGGCCATCGCGCACCCCCGGCGGGCGGCTCACGCCCAGGGCCTATGACTCGCCGCCGCCGGTCACGGCCGGCCGGTGCCGGAAGAATCCACAGGCCGGCGGCGTCGGTCCCGGTGGACTCCCCGTCGGATCGGTGCCGTGACGTACAGTGCCGCACATGCGGTTTGGGGTGCTCGGCCCACTGACGGTGTGGGACGACGAGGGGGCGGCCGTCAGGGTTCCGGAGGCGAAGGTCCGGGCGCTGCTCGCCGACCTGCTCGCACACGACGGCGGACCGGTCTCCGCGGACCGCCTGATCGACGACCTCTGGGGCGATCGCCCGCCGGGCCGCCCCGCCGGTGCCCTCCAGGCCAAGGTCTCCCAGCTGCGCCGGGTGCTGGGCCGGGACCGGGTGCAACTCCAGCCGGCCGGCTACCGGCTGCGGCTGGACGACACCGACGAGGTGGACGCCGTACGCTTCCGCGACCTGGTGGACCGGGCCCGCTCCGCGGCGTCCCCGCAGGACCGGGCCGCGCTGCTCACCGAGGCCCTCGGGCTGTGGCGCGGGCCGGCCTACGCCGACTTCGCCGACCAGGGCTTCGTCCGCGCGGCGGCGCAGCGCCTGACCGACCAGCGGCTGTCGGTGCTGGAGGAACAGGCCGAGGCCCGCCTGGCGGCCGGCGAACACGCGCTGCTCGCCGGTGAACTGGCCGACCTGGTGACCCGGCACCCGCTGCGCGAACGCCTGCGCGCCCTCCAGATGCGCGCGCTGTACGCGGCGGGCCGGCAGAGCGAGGCCCTCGCGGCCTACGAGGACCTGCGCGCCCGGCTCGTGGCCGAACTGGGGGTCGAGCCGAGCCCCGAACTCGCCGCGCTGCACCAGGCGGTGCTCCGCCAGGACCCCGCGCTGACGGCCGCGCCCCGCCCCACGGACGCCGGCCCCGGCCGGTCCGGGGCACCCGCCGCACCGCCGGAGGCCACGGCACCCCCCGCCCCCGCCCCGTCCAACCTGCCCGCGTCCCTCACCCCCCTCATCGGCCGCCGCGACGCGCTCGACGGGGTCGCGGCCCTCCTGCGCGCCACCCGCCTGGTGACCCTCACCGGCCCCGGCGGCGTGGGCAAGACACGGCTGGCGGTGGCGGCCGCCGACGCCCTGGTCGGCGGGCCGTCCGCCGCCGAACTGCCCGACGGCGCCTGGTTCGTGGAGTTCTCCGGCGTCCGCGGCGGGGCGGCCGCCGACCTCGCCCAGGTCGTCGCCGCCTCCCTCGGCATCAGCGACCACGCGCCCTCCGCCGTACCGGTCTCCGGCACCGGCACCCGCTCCCCCGCGCACCACCTGGCCGCCGTCCTGCGCGACCGCCGCACCCTGCTCGTCCTGGACAACTGCGAGCACGTGGTCGACGCCGCCGCCGAGCTGGCCACCCTGCTCCTGCGCACCGCGCCCGGGCTGCGCGTGCTCGCCACCAGCCAGGAGCCGCTGGGCCTGCCGGGCGAGGAGGTGTTCCTGGTCGAGCCGCTGCCCACCGACGACGCGGTACGGCTGTTCACCCAGCGCGCCGCCGCCGCGGCCCCCGGCTTCTCCCTCGCCCCGGACGCCTGCGACGACGCGGACCGGGCCGCCGTCACGGAGATCTGCCGCCGCCTGGACGGCATCCCGCTCGCCCTGGAACTGGCCGCGACCCGGGTCCGCGCGCTGGGCGTACGCGAGCTGGCGGCCCGGCTCGGCGACCGGTTCCAGCTGCTGACCTCCGGGCGGCGCGGCGCACCAGAGCGCCAGCAGACCCTGCGCGCGGTGATCGACTGGAGCTGGGAGCTGCTCAGCGCGCCCGAGCGCATCGTGCTGCGCCGGCTGGCCGCGTTCAGTGACGGCTGCGACCTCCGGGCGGCCGAGGCGGTGTGCGCGGGCGACGGCGTGGCCGGCCCCGAGGTGCCCGACCTGGTCACCCGGCTGGTCGACCGGTCCCTGGTGGTGGTCGTGGCCGGGCCGGCCGGGCCGCGCTACCGGCTCCTGGAGTCCGTCGCCGCGTACGCCACCGAGCGGTTGCACGAGATGGAGGACCTCGCCGCCGTACGCGACCGGCATCTGCGCCACTACCTCGCGCTGGCCGAGCGCGCCGAGCCCGAGCTGCGCGGCCCCGGCCAGCGGTCCTGGCTCGCCCGGCTCGACGCCGAGTCCGGCAACCTCCGCGCGGCCCTGGACGAGGCCGTGCGCCGGGCCGCCGCGGGCGACCCGGACCAGGCGGCACGGCTGGCCACGGCGCTGGCCTGGTGGTGGCTGCTGCGCGGCCGGCTCGCCCAGGCCCGCCGCAGCCTGCGCGCGGTCCTGGACACCGCTCCGTCCGCCGGCCACGGCGAACTCGCCCTGCTGCACACCGCGTTCGCCCTGCTCACCGGTGACCGCGACCCGGCCACCGCCCTCGCCGGCGGGGGTGCCGGGGCCGACGACACCGCCGGGCCCGACGACACCGCCGTGCCCGACCCGGTACGGCATGCCCGGTCGCTGTGGCTGTGCGCGTACGGCCTGTTCAGCGCGGGCGCGGTGGCCGACAGCGGGGAGCTGAACGACCGGGCGCTGACGCTGTTCACCACCGCGGGCGACCAGTGGGGCACCGCCGCCGCGCTCGGCCTGCGGGCCACGCTCGCGCTGGTCCGCGGCGACCTCGCCGGGCTGGGCCGCGACGGCCGGCGCAGCGCGGCGCTCTTCAGCGAACTGGGCGACCGCTGGGGCGAACTCCAGACCGTGTCACCGCTGGCGGCGCTCGCGGAGATCAAGGGCGAGTACGAGGAGGCCGTGAACCGCCAGTACGAGGGGCTGCGGATGGCCCGCGAACTGGGCCTCGCGGCCGAGGTGTCGGCCCGGCTGTCCGGCCTGGGCCGGCTCGCGCTGCTGGCCCACGACTGGGACCGCGCCCGCGATCTGCACGAACAGGCCCTGCGCAGCGCCGCCGAGCAGGGCTACAAGTACGGCGAGATCCACGCCGGGATGGGCCTCGCGCTCGGCGCCCGCCGCTCCGGCGACCTGGACGCCGCCGAGGCGCACCTGCGGCGGCTGCGCGAGGGCTACGCCGATGTGTCCTCGCAGGCGGGCGACCATCTGCTGCTCGCCGAACTGGGCTTCGTCGCCGAACTGCGCGGCGACGCCGACCTGGCGGCGGCCCACCATCTGCGCGGCCTGGACGTGGCCCGCGCGATAGACGAGCCGCGGGCGCTCGCGCTGTCCCTGGAGGGCCTGGCCGGCGCGGCGGCCCTGCGCGGCACCGAGTCCGCGGCGGCCTGCGCGGCCCTGCTGCTCGGCGCGGCGGACGCGGCCCGGCGCAGCGTGGGCGCGCCGCTGCCCCCGGCCGAGCGCACCGACGTGGACCGCATCGAACGGGCGGCCCGCGCCGTCCTGGGCGACGCGGCCTTCACCCGGTCCTTCGGCCACGGCAGCGGTCTGACCCCCGAACAGGCCCTGCGCGAGGCGGCCCCGGCACTGGAGGGCGTCCGCCGGTGACCCGCTGCCGTCAGAGGGTGGCGTCCAGATCGCGCGCGTACTCCTCGATGGCCCGCCGGTACCGCCGTACCCCGGGGTCCTCGCTGCTCGTGGCCAGCAGGGTGAGCGTCAGGCGCATGGCCTCCTCGTGCCGGCCGGTGTTGTACAGCGCCATGGCGAGGAAGGTCCGCAGGGCACCGTCGTCGGGGAACTCCGCCACGCCCCGGCGCAGCGTGGCGACCGCCTCCGGGTACCGGCCCAGGACACGGTAGGTGCTGCCGAGCCCCAGCAGGGCCCCGCGCCGGTCCTCAGCCGACAGCCCGGTCCCGCGCAGACAGCGCTCGTAGAAGGGAACGGCCTCGGCCTCCATGCCGAGCACGTCATGGGCCCAGGCGGTCTGATAGGCCACCTCGGGGTCGTCCGGGTACCGCTCGCCCAGCTCCAGCAGCCGCGACCGCGCGCGTCCCGGTTCCCCCTGCTCCCGCAACCGCACGGCGGCGGACAGGAGTTCGTCCCTGCCGAGTTCGTCCATGGTCGGGTGATCATAGGTGCCGGCCGGTGCCCCTGCCACCGGCCCCGCCCCTCCTTGACCCTCACACCGTGTCAGGCGGTCGACTCGGAGACGTCATGTTCACCATCGGAGACTTCGCCCGGCACGGCCGCGTCTCGGTCCGGATGCTGCGTCACTACGACGCGACCGGCCTGCTGCGCCCGGCCCACGTCGACCCCGCCAGCGGCTACCGCCACTACACCGCCGCCCAACTCGCGCGCCTCAACCGGATCATCGCGCTCAAGGACCTCGGGTTCACGCTCCGGCAGGTGCGGGACATCGTGGACGAGAAGGTCGGTGCCGGGGAACTGCGCGGCATGCTGCGGCTGCGGCGGGCCGAGCTGGAGGCCGCCATGGCCGCCACGGAGGCCCGGCTGGTCCAGGTCGAGGCGAGGCTCCGAGCCATCGAGAGCGAGGGGCACATGCCCACGAACGACGTCGTCCTCAAGAGCGTTCCCAGCGTCCGGGTGGCGGAGCTGACCGCGACCGCCGCGAGTTACCGGCCCGAGGACATCGGTCCCGTCATCGGCCCCCTCTACGACGAACTGTTCCGCCGCCTGCGCGCCGCGGGCATCGCCCCGACGGGCCCCGGCATCGCCTCCTACGAGGACGCCCCGGAGGGCGGCGGCCGGATCACCGTCCACGCCGCCGTCCAGGTCCGCGCCCCGCTCCAGGACGGCACCGTCCGCGTCCTGGACCTGCCGCCCCTCGCCCGGGCGGCGACCATCGTGCACCGCGGTTCCATGGACACCGTCCTGCCCACGGAGCAGGCCCTGGCCCACTGGACCGAGGCACACGGGTACCGCGCGACGGGTCACCCGCGTGAGGTCGGCCTGGAGTGCCCGGAGAACCGCGACGACTGGGTGACGGAACTCCAGGCCCCGGTGGTCCGCACCTGACCGCCGGCCCCGGACATGTGACCGAAGGCGCTTTCCCCCCGTCCTAGAGGACGACCAGCTCTCTGCACGCCGCGGCCACCCCGGGAGTCCCCCTTCATGTCGACCGACCGCCGGCCGGGGCCCTTCCCCCGGCGCGTGCCCGTCTGGCTCGTCCCGGTCCTGTGGACCGTGGCGCTCGGCCTGTGGGGCTTGTCCCGGCAGCACAGTCTGTGGCGGGACGAGGCCGCGACCTGGCAGGCGGCCCAGCGCTCCCCGGCCGGGATCTGGCACATGCTGGGAAACATCGACGCCGTCCACGGGCTCTACTACCTGCTGATGCACGTGCTGTTCGAGTGCTTCGGCCCCGGCACCACGACACTGCGGCTGCCCTCGGTACTCGCCATGGCGGTGGCGGCGGCCTGCGTGGCGGTCACGGGCCACCGGCTGGCCGGGGCCCGGGCGGGTCTGGTGGGCGGGATGGCGTTCGGGCTGCTGCCGGCCGTCCAGTTCCACCTCCAGGAGGGCCGGCCGTACGCCCTGGTCGCGGCCGGCGCCGGGATCTCCACCCTGCTCCTCGTCACCGTGCTCCGGGAGCCCGCCCGGACGGCGTGCTGGGCCGCGTACGGCGGTACCGTCCTGGTGAGCGCCCTGCTGAACTGGCTGTCCCTCATGCTGCTGCCGGCGCACCTGGTGACCCTGCTGTGGACCCGGGCCGGACGCGGAGTGTGGGCCCGCTGGCTGACGGCCGCCACCACCGCCACGGCCGGTGCGCTGCCGTTGGTCCTCTTCAGCCGCGGCCAGTCCGCGCAGGTGGCGTGGATCCCGCCGCTGTCCTGGCACATGATGATCGGGCCCGCCGTCCTGCTGGCGGCCGGCGGCGCCTGCGCCCTGCTGGACCGGCCCCGGACCGGCCGGCTGTCGGCCGCGTCCGTCGGGCTGCCGCTGCTGGCGGTGCCGCAGACCGGCCTCGCCGCGCTGTCCCTGTACCGGCCGCTGTTCCTGGACCGGTACGTCCTCTTCAGCATGCTCGGCCTGGCGCTGCTCATCGGCACCGCCATCGGCACCGCGGTACAGACGGCCGGGCGCCGGGCGCCGGGGGCGTCGAAGTGGCTGCTCCCCGCCGTTCTCGCGGCGGGGACGGTGGCGCTGCTGCCGCAGTCGCTGGCCAAGCGTTCCCCGGCCAGCAGGGTGGACGACGTACTGGCGATCGCGTCGGACGTCCAGCGGATGAAGGAGACCGGGAGCGCGGTGATCTTCCTCCCGGCGGACCGCCGGGACACCGCGATCGTCTCCCCGCACGCCTTCGCCGGCCTCCGGGACATCGCCCTTGTGCGGAGCCCGGAAGAGTCCGGGAACCTCAAGGGCACCGAGGCGAGCCCGGACCGGATACGCGTCGCGATGCTCGCCCAGCGACGGATCCTGCTGGTGACGGACGCGGATCAGGTCGCCCGGGCGGTGACGGCCGAACCGGACAGGACGAAGGCCGCCGTGCTGAAGAAGCACTTCACACCGGTGACCGACCTGCAGCACCGCGGCCGCAGGGTGACCGTGTACGAACGCCTGCCGCGACAGACGGGACAAGAACACCCCCCTGACCGCGTTTCCGCAGGTCAGAGGGGTGCATCCGGGGTGGAGCCTAGGGGAGTCGAACCCCTGACATCCGCCATGCAAAGACGGCGCTCTACCAACTGAGCTAAGGCCCCGGGAAGGCGGCGGCCGGCCGGACGGGTCGTGCTCCGGCGGTGCCGCAGACCAGAGTACCGGGTCACCCCCCGTATCCCGCAAAAAGATTGGGGGTCCCCGCGGATGACCACTCTCCGTAAGATGCTCGACGTGGTTCGCTACAGCGAACCGCGGTTTTCAGGGGAAGCGATGGGGAGACGCAATGGACGCCGCACAGCAGGAAGCCACCGCCAGAGCGCGGGAGCTCCAGCGGAACTGGTACGGGGAGCCGCTGGGGGCGCTTTTCCGTAAGCTCATCGACGATCTCGGGCTGAACCAGGCGCGGCTCGCGGCGGTCCTCGGCCTGTCCGCCCCCATGCTGTCCCAGTTGATGAGCGGCCAGCGCGCCAAGATCGGCAATCCCGCCGTCGTCCAGCGCGTCCAGTTGCTGCAGGAGTTGGCCTCCCAGGTCGCGGACGGCAGCGTCAGCGCCGCCGAGGCGACCGAGCGCATGGAGGAGATCAAGAAGTCGCAAGGGGGCTCCGTGCTCAGCAACACCACCCACACCACCAGCAGCTCGGGCGCGCCCACGGTCAAGCGCGTGGTCCGGGAGATCCAGTCGCTGCTCCGCTCGGTGGCCGCCGCCGGGGACATCATCGACGCCGCCGACGCCCTCGCGCCGAGCCACCCCGAACTCGCCGAGTTCCTCCGCGTCTACGGCGCCGGCCGCACGGCCGACGCCGTCGCGCACTACCAGTCCCACCAGAGCTGATCCCCGGCCGGTTCACCGGGGGGGGACCGGCCGGGGCACGGGGCACGCGGGCCACAGGGTTCACCAGCGGGGCGCACAGCGGGCCAGGAGGAGGAGCGCGGCTGCCATGGGTGAGGTCTTCGCCGGCCGGTACGAGCTGGCCGACCCGATCGGACGCGGTGGCGTGGGCGCGGTGTGGCGGGCCTGGGACCACCGCCGGCGGCGTTACGTGGCCGCCAAGGTCCTCCAGCAGCGCGACGCCCACTCCCTGCTCCGCTTCGTCCGGGAGCAGGGGCTGCGCATCGACCATCCGCACGTCGTCGCACCGGCCAGCTGGGCCGCCGACGACGACAAGGTGCTGTTCACCATGGACCTGGTCACCGGCGGCTCCCTGGTCCACCTCGTCAACGACTACGGCCCCCTTCCGCCCGCCTTCGTGTGCACCCTGCTCGACCAGCTGCTGTCCGGGCTCGCCGCCGTCCACGCCGAGGGCGTCGTCCACCGGGACATCAAGCCCGCCAACGTGCTCCTGGAGGCCACCGGCACCGGCCGTCCCCGGCTGAGGCTGTCCGACTTCGGCATCGCCATGCGGCTCGGCGAGCCCCGCCTGACGGAGACCAACCTCGTGGTGGGGACGCCCGGTTACCTCGCCCCCGAACAGCTGCTGGGCGCCGAACCCGGCTTCCCGGCCGACCTGTTCGCGGTCGGCCTGGTCGCCCTCTACCTCCTGGAGGGCGCCAAGCCGGACGCCAGGGAACTGGTGCGGTACTTCGAGGAGCACGGCACGCCCGGCCCGCCCAAGGGCATCCCGGAACCGCTCTGGCAGGTCGTCGCCTCCCTCCTCCAGCCCGATCCCGCGGACCGTTTCCGTACGGCCACGGGGGCGCGCAAGGCGCTCGCCGCCGCCGCGGAACTCCTTCCCGAACCCGGCGTCGACGACGAACTCATCGAGATCTTCGACCAACTCGGCCCGCTGCCCCCCGGTTTCGCCCCCGCCGGCCCCCTCCGCAAGGCCCCCGGCGTGGCGTTGGACCCGGTGCCGGACGGCGAGCCGGCACCGGGCGCCGGGCAAGCCCCGGAGGAGGGCACGCCCACCGGTACGGGCGCGAGCGCGGACCCGGTTTCCGGTGCCTCCGCCTCCCCCACCGGCTCCCTGTCGGACACCGGGAGCTTCCGGCTGCCCCCGCCCGAGCAGCCCCCGACCCCGACTCCGGACCCTCGTCCCCTTCCGCCGGCACCCTTACCCCCGTCCCCGCTCCAGGTGCCCGGGCCGCTGCCGGACCCCCTGCCGGCACCGCCCGTCGACACCACCACCGCCGCCTACACCGCCCGCGCCGCGCACCCCGCGCCCACCGTCCCGCCCCAGTCGGCACCGTCACCCCCGGCCGGCCGCCGCCACCGGGCGCGCCGGGCGCCCCGGCGCCCGGGTCCGCCGGCGAAGGCCGTGGTCCCGATGCTGCTGCTGGCGCTCGTCTGTTACGCCGTCGGGATCTGGGCCTTCACCCGGCTCTGAGACCCGGCCCCACCGCGAGGGGTCGCCGGCCGGCCCTCTCGCGGCTCCGGCGGGCCGTCACCGGGTCCGCGCGTGCGCCCGCCGGGCCGCCACCGTCCAGCCGCCGAGGACCAGCAGCAACGCGGTCCCCGAGCCGATCCCGCCGACGGCGACCAGCAGCATCGTCCCGTCCCCGGCACCGTCCGGCTCCTCCCGCGCGGCCCCGCCGGCCGCGTTCCCGAAGCCCCCGGCCAGCGCGGCGGCACGGTCCGCGGCGGTGATCGTGAAGACGTCCGCCGGCACCGGCCCGCCGTCGTAGGCGGGGCCCGCGTGCGCCCGCCCGTCGAGCCGCACCCGCAGGGTCACCTCGTACGGCCCCCGCCCGAACGGCTCGGCCAGCCGGGTGCTGAGGTGCACGGCGAGGTAGTAGTCCCCGGCGAACCGTACGGAGGTCACCCTCGCCGGGACGGCGTACCGGTTGGCGTACTCCACCGGCGGCAGCGGGGCGAGGGCGGTGGGCCTGGCGGTGCCGGTGTAACCGGCCGAGGCGTCGTCGACGGCACCGCGGACGGGATTGTAGAGGGAGAGGGTCAGGGCACCGCCGACGTAGCCGTGGCCCTCGGCGCCGCCCAGCTCGGCGGAGGCGTGCAGCCGCCGGCCCCAGTCCACCGGAACCTTGTAGAACCGGGTCTCGCCGGGTGCGAGCGCCGTCCGCCAGACGCCCTGGCCCAGGGGGCGCGCGGTCGCGAAGCCGGTGCCGCCGGGGCGTTCACGGGGCGGGCCCGCGGGGGGCTCGGGGGTGGCGGAGTCCCAGGTGCGCGGGGGGGTGGTGGAGCCGGCCCGGACCAGTCCCGGTTCCGTGACGGGCGCGATCTCCAGCTCCCACGCCCCGTCCGTCCCCGCCGTCGCGCCCGGGCGCCCGGTGTCGAGACGTTCGACGAGCAGGTAGTACGTGCCCCCGCCCTGGCACAGCGCCTTGCCGGTCTCCCGCTGGCCCAGGGCCGTGACCGGGCGCGGGCTGATCCCGGCGCCGAAGCGGGCGGAGGCGTAGGAGCAGGAGGTGCCGCTCGCGTTCCGGAGCGAGACACGGATGCCGTCGGTGGCGGCGACGGCGGCGCCGGAGGGCGGTACGGCGGTGACGGGGACGTAGGCGGTGTCCGCGGCGGTGAGCCGGAGGCGGTAGTAGAGCCTGCCGTTCCGGGGGAGGGAGCTGCGGTAGGTGTGGCGGGCGTCCAGCGGGACGGCGCCCGCGGTGTCCGGCGCGCCCGCGACGGCGCGGGCGCCGGGCGTGAAGCCGTACGACCCCCCGGCCGACGACCCCCAGGCCGACGACCCCCAGGCCGACGACTCCCCGGCCGGCGGTCCCCCGGCCCGTGCGCCGGCCGGCAGACCGAGGACCGCCCACAGCACCGCCGGCACGACCGCCGCCCACCGGGCGGCACCCGTCCGCCGCCACGCCGTACCCCCTCGCCCCGGCACGCGCCCACCCCCACTCGTCGGATCACCGCACCGCGCCGCGGGCTCCATCCTGCCCCGGCCGGCCCTGCGCCATCCGGGCAACGCGGTCACCCGTCCGAAACGTCCGGCCCCCGCGGCACCGCGCCCCGCCCCGGCTACCCCGCCCCGCGGCTTCCCGCAACCCGGAACGTCCCCGGAGAACGCAGAACCCCGGCCGCTCGGGCGACCGGGGTCTGTACAGATTCGGTATCGGCTTCGGCAGGGGGGCTCACGAACCCGTGGGCACGGAGTCAGTCGCCTCCGTCCACAGGTCCTGCTCGGCGCGATCCGCCTGGATCTGGCGGTACACGAGGAGCCCGCCGATGGCGGCCAGTGCGACCAGGAGCAGCTTCTTCACCGCGCGACCTCGTCTTTCCTTGACGTAGGGGACCTCTGGCGCCCGACTATACACACCGCCCGATATCGGTCGGTGACCTGCGTCGGCGCCCAACTCCCGCCCCCGAGGGCGCAGTCGCCGGGCCGGACCCCGTAGCGGCCGGAGCGTGACCGCGCACCCACAGTCCGTTACCTTGCTCCCCTTCCGCTCGCCTTCATCAGCTTTTAGAGGCTTTTCTCCGCTCTTGCGTCCATCCGAGTGGTGTTCATCGGAACATCGACGCGCCACGGGCGTCGGTCCACCACATCGCGACCCTCATACACATCATGAACAAAGTACGCAAATCGCCCGACCCGAAAGTGAGGGGACCATGACCCGGACCAAGGTCATGAAGCTGTGGACCGCCATCGTCACCGCCTTCCTCGCGCTGTGCACGGCGCTCGGACTCGTCTCCGCCGGCGCCGCCACCGCCGCCGCCGCTCCGGCCGGACCCCGGACCGAGAGCCCGAGCACCGGCACCGCGCACCGCACGCTCCCGACGATCCCGGCGCCCCGCCACTGGGCCTGGTCCCACGCCAGGGCCCTGCCCCCCACGATGAAGCAGCGGATCCGGGCCGAGGCCCACGGCAAGTCCCCCAGTTGCCGGCACCGGCCGACGGACGAGACCCAGCAGAGCGAGACGGAACTCCAGAAGCAGACCCGGCCCCGGACGCGGGCCGAGGCCCAGGCGCAGAGCCCCGACCACGCCCCGGCCGCGCTCGACTGCTGAGCCCCCGCCCCGCACGCAGTACCGCAACGTCTCGACGACAAGGCGACTTGCGTACGCACCAGTCGACACGGAAGACCCCCGGCCGCCCCGGCCGGGGGTCTCGCGCTGTTCCGGGGCCTGCCGGGTGCCCGCGGCTCCCGCGCCGCCGCGGGGCCCGCCGGATGGCCGGGCCCGCCGTGCGCCATGCTGGCAGCGACACACGCCCCGACCGCACGGAAAGGTGGTGAGCGCTGCCGTGAGCCGGCGCGTCACCGTAGTCACCGCTGTCCACGGCCCGTCCGCCCGGTTCCTGCCGGACGCGTACGCATCGCTGTGCGCACAGCAGTTGCCCGCCGGGTGGGAGTGGGAGTGGGTCGTACAGGAGGACGGTACGACGGACGAGGTCCGCCCGTACCTCCCGGACGACGCGCGGGTGTCCTTCCGTCAGGGGCGGCCGGGCGGCCCCGGCGTGGCCCGGACGATCGCGCTGTCCCGCGCCCGGGGGGCCTACGTCAAGGTGCTGGACGCCGACGACCAGCTCACCCCGGGCACGCTCGCCCGCGACCTGGCCGTGCTGGAGGCGCATCCCGCGGTCGGCTGGACGACCTCGCGCGTGCTGGACCTGCTGCCCGACGGCTCCACGGCCGGCTTCCCGGGCGACCCCGACGAGGGCCCGCTGGAACGCGGCACCGTCCTCGGCCACTGGAAGCGGAACGACTTCCGCCTGCCGGTCCACCCGGCGACCCTGTGCGTGCGCCGGGAACTGCTGCTCGCGCTGGGCGGCTGGATGGCGCTGCCGGCCTCCGAGGACACTGGGCTGCTGCTGGCGCTGGACGCGGTGAGCCGCGGCTGGTTCTCGGCGCGGGCCGGGCTGCTGTACCGCAAGTGGGACGGACAGGTCACGGGCCAGGCGGCCCATGTGGACCCCGCCGAGCGGGCGGCCCGTACGACGGTCGCCGAGGCCCGCGCCCGCGCGCTCGCCGCCCTCGGCTGGACCTGCCCGCCGACGGCGCCCCCGCCTCCCGCGTCCGCGTGACGGCCCGTACTGCCCCGGCGCCGGACCGGCACCCCGCTCCCCGGACCCGCCGGCCTGTCCGCTGCGGCAGGTGGCCTCTCTGGCGGCGTGGCCTGCGGAGGGCCGGCATCACGCGCCGCTGAGGATCAGCGCGCCCAGCGTGAGCTGAGCACCCCACTGCAGGAGTACGACCCCGGTCCTGGCGCCCGTCCACCGGGCTCGGGGCCACATCAGTGCCAGGAGACCGGCCGCGAGAGCGACCCAGAAGCAACCGTAGAGAGCCTCGCCCGGGACCGTCGAGCACTGTTCGCCGTAGGTCAGGCAGCGGCTGCCGCGGTAGGTGGCGAGTACGGCGATCCAAGCGACGACGACGGTCGGCACGAGCAGGACGAGGCCGGCGACGGACCATCCGGTGACAGTGCGGGCTGCGGCGGGCTGCGGGGCGGTGTTCATGTCCCCATCCCAGCGGGCCGACCCGCACCCGGCGATCCTGTCGCGTACTCAACCCTCCTGAGCGCGCGTGCTCAGTGCGTCCTCCGCGATCGCCGCCCGTGTCCGCGCGTCCCCGACGGCCCGGCGCCCTCACGGCGTACGGCGCCGCAGCCGTCCTCGAAGGCGCACACGTCCGGTGCCCGGTGGGCGCATCCGGCCGAGCCGCGGCACAGGGAGCGTCCGGTTCCGCTTCCCGCCCGCCCGGCACCGGTCCCTCCCCTCGCGGGGACCGGTGCCGAACGGTGCGGGAACGTCGACCCACGCCATGTCGGCGCGGCGCGGGTCGAAGTGCGAGGACGGTTTCCGGGGTCCCGGCGGACTCATCCGCCGGGCGCGGCACAGGGTGGCCGAAATTGACCGAGAACGTTCGGCGCCATGGGCTGTCTTTCCGAGCACTGAGCCGGTGGCCTGTCCGGACGGTGTGTGACGAGTCCGCTACCGGGTTCGGATCCTGCCATTTGTCGTCACCGAGGGGGAGGTTCCGGACCTCGATCCCCCCCTTAACCGCAGGTCAGACGTATAGGGTGAGTTTTCCGGTCCGGACGTCCGACACGCGGGGGAAGTAAGGGGTGGAACCTTGAGTTCCGACTCAGGGGCACGCACAGCCTTCGCCGAGCGGCTCGCGCTGCTCTACAAGGAGGCCGGAAATCCTCCCCTCAAGAGCGTCTCCCAGGCGGTCGTCCGGCTCCAGCGGGTCGACGAGCGCGGCCGGCCCGTGCGGGTGTCCGCGCAGCGGATCAGCGACTGGCGGCGGGCCCGGAACGTACCGGCCCAGTTCACCGCCCTCGCGGCCGTCCTCCACATCCTGATCCCGGAGGCCCGGCGGCTGCGTCCCACCCCGGTCTCGGCCGGCCTGTACGACCTCGCCCACTGGCAGCGGCTGTGGGAGCTGGCCGTGGCCGGTCCGGCCGGCGACCGGGCCGCGCCGCCCGCGGAGGAGAACCGGCGGCCACCGGCCCAGGCCCCGCCGGTCGCCGGGGGCGTGTGCCCCTACCGGGGCCTGGCCCCGTACCGGCGGGAGGACGCCCGCTGGTTCTTCGGCCGTGAGCGCAGCACCAAGGCCCTCGTCGGCCAGCTCCGCGCGGCCGAGCGGTCGGGCGGCCTGGTCATGCTGGTCGGCGCCTCGGGAGCGGGAAAGTCCTCGCTGCTCAACGCCGGCCTCGTCCCCGCCCTCCGCGGCGGCGCCCTCGACGACGGCACGGACCCCGCGGCGCCGGGCACACCGGGCACAGGGACCGCACCGGCGGCCGGCGAGTCCCCCGAACCCCCCGCCGAGCCCGCGGCATCCCCCGACCCCGTCCTCCAGCTCGTCCCCGGCGCCGATCCGCTGGGCGAGCTGGTCCGCCGGATCCCCGAGCTGGCTCCCGTCGCCGCCGAGGCACGCCGGGCCGAACGGGAGGCGGCACGGAACCCGGCGCTGCCGGGCAGCGACGCCCCGCACATCACCCGGGCCGTGCGGGCGGCGGTCACCGCCTGGGCGCGCCGGGCGGCGGCCCCGGACACCCGGCCGGTGGTCATCGTGGACCAGTTCGAGGAGGCGTTCACCCTCTGCGCCGACGAGGCGGACCGGCGCACCTTCATCCAGTTCCTGCACGCCGCCTGCACCCCGCCGGCCGGCTCCGCCGGGCCCGCGCCCGTCCGGGTCGTCCTCGGCATACGGGCCGACTTCTACGAGCAGTGCCTCGGCTACCCGGACCTGGCCGACGCCCTCCAGCACCGGCACATGGTGCTCGGCCCGCTGACCAGCTCCGAGCTGCGCGAGGCGGTGACCGGGCCGGCCAAGGCGGTGGGCCTGGAACTGGAGCCGGGGCTCACCGAGCTGATCGTCCGCGAGGTGAGCGCCGACGGCCCGCGCGGGGCGCACGACGCGGGCGTGCTCCCGCTGCTGTCGCACGCCCTGCTGGCCACCTGGCAGCGCCGCAAGGCCGGGAAGCTGACGCTGGCCGGCTACCGCGCGGCGGGCGGCATCCAGGGCGCGGTGGCGGCGACCGCCGAACGGGCCTGGTCCGGGCTGGACCCGGCGGCCCGCACCGCCGCCCGGCTGCTGCTGCTGCGGCTGGTCCGGCTGGGCGAGGACACCCAGGCCACCCGGCGGCGCGGCACCCGGCGGCAGCTGGCCGAGGAGTCGGCGGACCCCGGCAAGACGGAGGAGTCGCTGGAGGCCCTGGTGCGGGCCCGGCTGGTGACGCTGGACGCGGACACCGTGGAGATCACCCACGAGGCGCTGCTGCACGCCTGGCCCCGGCTGCGGCACTGGATCGACGAGGGCCGGGGCGATCATCTGCTGCGCCAGCGGCTGGAGGAGGACGGCCGGGCCTGGGAGGGCTCGGGCCGGGACAGCTCGCTGCTGTACCGGGGATCGCGGCTGGAACAGGCCCGCAGCTGGGCCCGGTCGGCCGGGGACACCTATCTGACCCGCAGCGCGATGGAGTTCCTGGCCGCCTCGGTGCGGCTGCGCAAGCGGACGGTGTGGCTGAGCCGGGCCGCGGTGGCCGCGCTGGTGGTGCTGGCCGTACTGGCCGCCGGTTCGGCCGTGATCGCCTGGAAGCAGCGCGACGACGCCGTGTTCGCGCAGGTCCTCGCCGAGGCCGACCGGGTCCAGCACACCGATCCGTCGCTGGCCGCCCAGCTCGACCTGGTCGCGCACCAGCTGCGCCCCGGGGACGAGGGCACGTACAGCCGCCTGCTGTCGATCGTGAACGCGCCGCTGGCCACCCCGCTGTCCGGCCACACCGGCGCGGTCTACCTCACCTCCTTCAGCCCGGACGGCCGCACCCTCGCCACGGCCAGCTACGACCGCACGGTCCGGCTGTGGAACGTCGCCGACCCGCACCGCCCGGCCCCGCTCGGCAGACCGCTGACCGGCCACGCCAGCTGGGTGAGCAGCGCCGTGTTCAGCCCGGACGGCCGCACCCTGGCCAGCGCGGGCGACGACGGCACGGTCCGGCTGTGGAACGTCGGCGACCCCGCGCACGCCGTACCGCTCGGCCGGCCGCTCACCGGCCACCGCGGCACGATCTACCTGGTGGCGTTCAGCCCGGACGGCCGCACCCTCGCCACGGCCGGCGAGGACCGCACCGTACGGCTGTGGGACGTGACCGACCCGCGCCGGCCCGCGCCGCTGACCACGCTGCGCGGGCACTCGGCCGCGGTGCGCTGCGTGGCCTTCGCCCCGGACGGGCGCACCCTCGCCAGCGGCGGTGACGACAAGTCGATCCGCCTGTGGAACGTGGCCGACCCGCGCCGGCCCGTCCCGCTGGAGCCCCTGCGCGGGCACACGGACCTGGTGCACTCGGTGGCCTTCAGCCCCGACGGCTCCACCCTGGCCAGCGGCAGCGCGGACGACACCATCCGGCTGTGGAACGTCCGCCTGCCCCGCCGCGCGGCGGCGCTCGGCTCCCCGCTGACCGGGCACACCGGGCCGATCTGGTCGGTGGCGTTCAGCCCCGACGGGGGCCGGCTGGCCGCCGCGAGCGCCGACAGCACGGCGAGCCTGTGGAACGTCTCCGACCCGGCGAGCCCGTCCCAGGTCGGCGAGCCGCTCGCGGGCAGCAGCGGGGAGATGTACGCCCTGGGGTTCCGCCCGGACGGCCGTACCCTCGCGACCGGCAGCGGGGACGGCAAGGTGCGGCTGTGGTCGGTTCCGACCTCCGACATGGTCGGCCGGAGCGGGGCGTTCCGGCAGGACGGCCGGGTACTGGCCACCGCCGCCCGGGACGGCCGCCTGCGGCTGTGGGACGTGACGCGGCCCGGCCGGCCCGTGCCGCTGGGCAGGCCGTTCATGCGGGCCGACGGCGACCAGCGCTCCATGGTGTTCTCACCCGACGGCCGCGTCCTGGCCGTCCTCACCGGGGTGCGCACGGTGCACCTGTGGAACGTCTCCGACCCCGCCCACCCGGTCGCCGCGGGCCCCCCGCTGGCCCTGCGGACCCGCTTCATGGGACCGGACGCGCTGGCCTACAGCCCGGACGGGCACACCCTGGCCACCGCCTACGACGACCGCACCGTCCAGTTGTGGAACGTCACCGACCCCGCGCACGCCGTACCGCTCGGCCGGCCGCTCACCGGCCACCGCGGCTACGTCAACGCGCTGACGTTCAGTCCCGACGGGCACACCCTGGCCAGCGGCAGCGCGGACAGCGAGATCCGGCTGTGGGACGTCACCGACCCCGCGCACGTCACCCCTGTGGGCTCCCCGCTGACCGAGCACTCGGGCCCCGTGAACGCGCTCGCCTACAGCGCGGACGGGGACACCCTTGCCAGCGGCAGCGACGACGACACCGTCCGCCTGTGGAACGTCACCGACCCGGCCCGCGCCGAGCCGCTCGGCCGGCCCCTCACCGGCCACACCGAGGCGGTGACCTCCCTGACGTTCAGCACCGTCGGCAACACCCTGGCCAGCGGCGGCAACGACAACACGGTCCGCCTGTGGAACGTCGCCGACCCCGCCAGGGCGACCCCGATCGGCCAGTCCATGAGCCCCAACGCCAAGACCGGCCACTTCCTCTCCTTCAGCCCCAACAGTCACGTCCTCGGCGTCTCCAGCGGCACCGACACGGTCCGCCTGTGGAGCCTGGACGCCGGCACGGCGATCCGCCACATCTGTTCGGTCACCCGGGGCGTCCTGACGAAGCAGCGCTGGCAGGAGTACCTGTCCCGCCTCTCCTACGACCCTCCGTGCGGTCGATGATCGGCCAACCTGCCTGATTTCCCCTGGACTTGGCCCCACGCAACCGCCAACCTTGTTACCCTTGGCCATAGCCCGATCGCTGGTGCATCCCCCGTCGCCAGCGGTCGGGTCTTTCCCGTCCGGGGCTGTTGGTGTCAGGCGGGCGCGCTGACCGGCCACGAGATGCGCCATGGTCACACGACCAACCACATCACGCTTCACCCAGATGCTTCATCATGCGGTTCACGACATCGATGCTGAGACTCAAGAGGTCTTGCACTTCATGAATGTCGTAAACCTTTTCGGGGTGCTGAGTCGGATTTCTGAACTCAACTCGAAGATTGTCCAGATTATTCAGAAGGACAGACGGCGGGGCGTTACGCTTCCTTTCCCTCAAGGACTTGACCATGGGGCCCCACATCAGAGCGGCACGCTTCTGCCTGACAATTTTACAATAGAAGTACTTCAAGACATCTTCGGTCCCCCTCATCAGATGGAAGGCCGCGGCAGTGGGAAGCTCGAAAGCAATACAGCGCCCCGCCTCCTTGAAGTCGTGCTGCGCGATCACGGGCAGCGCATCGTAGACGCCAGGGGCCATGAGATCGCTAGGCCTGTCGAGCAAGGTAGCCACCGGATACCTTTTGTCCGTGACCACGAACGACTCGAACCCCTTAGTCTCCACGAGCATGGTGTCGCGAAGTTTACTGGCACCGTCCTTGATTTCACTCGCCTCGTCCTTCGAAATTAGCCTGGAACCTCCCTCAGGTATCGGGTCACCTTCAGGCGACCGCTCAAGGGACCGCATCACCTTCCCCAGGTACAACCGCGCCGCCCGATGACTGACATGCATCCGGTTTTCTTCCAGCCACTTCAGGAGGTTGTGATAATTCACGAGAACGCCCCCCTTGTTCTTGGCATTCCACCCTTCTCGAACATCGACTAAATATCGAACAGCAGTTCCGATATAGATGAACTGATCAACAGATCGAGACTCCATCTGAGCATCTTGGCACGACTGGCCGGTTTTGAGATCAGCCGTGCAGGACTCGGCCCGCGGCAGGGCTCGTCTGATGCCGGTCCGGCCCTGGTCGGTGTCGTGGACGACGACCCGGTGGGCGAGGGCGCTGCCCCATGCCCAGTCCCCGGCCGCGATGCTCGCCGAACTGCTGGAGGACCCGCTCATCGGCTGATCGCCGCTGTTGGTGTCAAGGATGGATGCCAGAAGACCCCCGGCCCATCGGACCGGGGGTCTTCTCGCTGGTGGGGCTAACAGGATTTGAACCTGTGGCCTCATCCTTATCAGGGATGCGCTCTAACCAACTGAGCTATAGCCCCGCCGCGCTCTGCGGTGTGTGTCCCGCGCGCTGACTCCTGAAGATTAGCGCACGACACCGTCAGTCCCAAAATCGGTTGGCGGGGGACCGTCAGGACAGCGCTGGCCGGCGTGTCACTCGTCCTCCGCGAGGGTCAGCTCGATGCCGCCCACGAAGCCCGCGGAGAGGTTGTAGATGAACGCGCCGAGCGTCGCCAGCGCGGTCGCCAGGACGACGTCGATGACCGCGATGACCGACGTGAACGTCAGGACGTGCGGGAGGGACAGGAACGCCTGGAGGTCGAAGCCGTTGGCCTCGTTGGAGCCGGTCGCCTCCGAGATCGTGCCGCCGACCGTCGAGAACACGCCCATCGCGTCCATGACCATCCACAGCACCGCCGAGGCGACGATCGTGCAGATGCCGAACGCGATGGACAGCAGGAAGCTGACCTTCATCACCGACCACGGGTCGGCCTTGGCCACCCGCAGCCGGGCCTTGCGGGTGCGCGGCGCCGTCGGCCGCAGGCCCGTGCGCGGCTTGCGCGTCGCGCCCTGCGCCGGATAGGCCTGCGGCGGGTGGTACGGGCCGGCGGGCTGCTCGGAGTGCCGCTCGCCGGGCAGCGGCGACGCCGCCCGTGTCTCGCCGGACGCGGCCGGGCCTCGGGTGTCCGTCACCGTTCCCCCCTGGGATGCAGACGTACGGGAAAGGTCCGCCTCGGAGCCCTTCACCGGCTTCAGGTTCGTCGTGTGCGGGTCGCTCGCACTTGCCGTACGCGCGGCGGAGCCACGGCCGCCGCCGTCCGTTTCCGTACCCGTGGAGGTACCGGCCGATCCGGCGCCCGTGGCTCCGCTCACGATGACTCACTCCTCGTGCTACTCGGCCGAGGGTGCCTCACCCTCGTCCGTGCCGGTGGTCGCGGCATCCTCGGCGGTCTCGTCCACGGCCACGTCGCCGTCGACTTCCTCCGCCTCGCGCCCGGCCTCGGCGTTACGTGCGATGCCGACCACGGCATCGCGCTTGCCCAGGTTGATCAGTTGGACGCCCATGGTGTCACGGCCCGTCTCCCTGACCTCGCTGACTCGCGTACGAATCACACCGCCGGAGAGGGTGATCGCGAGGATCTCGTCGTGCTCCTCGACAATCAGCGCGCCGACGAGCGAACCGCGGTCTTCCACGATCTTGGCGGCCTTGATGCCGAGGCCGCCGCGGCCCTGGACGCGGTACTCGTCGACGGCGGTCCGCTTCGCGTACCCACCGTCGGTGGCAGTGAACACGAACGTACCGGGTCGGACGACATTCATCGAGAGAAGCTCGTCGCCCTCGCGGAAACTCATCCCCTTGACGCCGGAGGTGGCGCGGCCCATCGGGCGAAGGGACTCGTCCGACGCGGTGAACCGGATCGACTGCGCCTTCTTGCTGATCAGCAGCAGATCGTCCGCGGCGGAGACCAGCTCGGCACCGATCAGCTCGTCGTCGCCGCCGTCCTCCCGCTCGCGCAGGTTGATCGCGATGACACCGCCGGAGCGGGGCGAATCGTAATCCTTCAGTGGCGTCTTCTTGACCAGACCGGACTTGGTCGCCAGGACCAGGTACGGCGCCGCCTCGTAGTCCCGGATCGCCAGGATCTCCGCGATCGCCTCGTCCGGCTGGAAGGCCAGCAGGTTCGCCACGTGCTGGCCGCGCGCGTCCCGGCCGGCCTCGGGCAGTTCGTACGCCTTCGCCCGGTACACCCGGCCCTTGTTCGTGAAGAACAGCAGCCAGTGGTGCGTCGTGGAGACGAAGAAGTGGTCGACGATGTCGTCTTCCTTCAGCTTCGCGCCGCGCACGCCCTTGCCGCCGCGCTTCTGCGCCCGGTAGTCGTCCGTCTTCGTCCGCTTGACGTAGCCGCCGCGCGTGACGGTGACGACGATGTCCTCCTCGGCGATCAGGTCCTCGATGGACATGTCGCCCTCGTACGGGATCAGCTTGGTCTGGCGGTCGTCGCCGTACTTCTCGACGATCGCGGCCAGCTCCTCGCTGACGATCCCGCGCTGGCGGACCGGCGAGGCCAGGATCTGGTTGTACTCGTTGATCTTCGCCTGGAGCTCGTCGTGCTCCTGGACGATCTTCTGCCGCTCCAGGGCCGCCAGGCGCCGCAGCTGCATCTCCAGGATCGCGTTGGCCTGGATCTCGTCGATCTCCAGCAGGTCCATCAGGCCGCCGCGCGCGATCTCGACGGTGTCGCTGCGCCGGATCAGCGCGATGACCTCGTCGATGGCGTCCAGCGCCTTCAGCAGGCCGCGCAGGATGTGCGCCCGCTCCTCGGCCTTGCGCAGCCGGAACTTGGTCCGGCGGACGATGACCTCGATCTGGTGCGTCACCCAGTGCCGGATGAACGCGTCCAGCGAGAGGGTGCGCGGCACGCCGTCCACCAGCGCCAGCATGTTGGCGCCGAAGTTGGTCTGCAGGTCGGTGTGCTTGTACAGGTTGTTCAGGACCACCTTGGCGACCGCGTCGCGCTTGAGCACGATCACCAGGCGCTGGCCCGTACGGGACGACGTCTCGTCGCGGACGTCCGCGATGCCGCCGATCTTGCCGTCCTTCACCAGGTCGGCGATCTTCTGCGCCAGGTTGTCCGGGTTCACCTGGTACGGCAGCTCGGTGACCACCAGGCACTGGCGGCCCTGGATCTCCTCGACCTCGACCACCGCGCGCATCGTGATGGAGCCGCGCCCGGTGCGGTACGCCTCCTCGATGCCCTTGCGGCCCACGACCAGGGCGCCGGTCGGGAAGTCCGGGCCCTTGATGCGCTCCATGAGCGCGTCCAGCAGCTCCTCGTGGGAGACCTCGGGGTTCTCCAGGTACCACTGGGCGCCGGCCGCGACCTCGCGCAGGTTGTGCGGCGGGATGTTGGTCGCCATGCCGACCGCGATGCCGGCCGAGCCGTTGATCAGCAGGTTCGGGAAGCGGGCTGGCAGGACCGTCGGCTCCTGGGAGCGGCCGTCGTAGTTGTCCGTGAAGTCGACGGTCTCCTCGTCGATGTCGCGGACCATCTCCATCGACAGCGGCGCCATCTTGCACTCGGTGTACCGCATGGCCGCCGCCGGGTCGTTGCCCGGGGAGCCGAAGTTGCCGTTGGAGTCCACCAGCGGCATCCGCATCGACCACGGCTGGGCGAGGCGCACCAGGGCGTCGTAGATGGAGGAGTCGCCGTGCGGGTGGTAGTTGCCCATGACGTCGCCGACGACGCGGGCGCACTTGTAGAAGCCGCGCTCGGGGCGGTAACCGCCGTCGTACATCGCGTACAGCACACGGCGGTGGACGGGCTTGAGACCGTCCCGGACGTCCGGCAGCGCGCGGGAGACGATGACGGACATCGCGTAGTCGAGGTACGAGCGCTGCATCTCCGTCTCGAGCCCGACGGGCTCGACACGCATCGCGAGTTCGCCGCCCTCTTCCGGGGTGACGGGGGTGTTCTCGTCGGCCATTGCTGGTGAAGATCCTTCCTGGTGCGGTCAGCTGAGACCGACTCAGATGTCGAGGAAGCGGACGTCCTTGGCGTTGCGCTGGATGAACTGGCGGCGGGCCTCCACGTCCTCGCCCATGAGGACCGAGAACAGGTCGTCGGCCTGGGCGGCGTCGTCGAGGGTGACCTGGCCGAGGACCCGGTGCTCCTGGTCCATGGTGGTCACACGCAGCTCCTCGGCGTTCATCTCGCCGAGACCCTTGAAGCGCTGGATGGAGTCCTCGCGCACGCGCTTGCCCCGCTGGCGGCCCATCTCGATCAGCGCGTCGCGCTCGCGGTCCGAGTAGGCGTACTCCACGTCGTCCCGGCCCCACTTGATCTTGTACAGCGGCGGGCGGGACAGGTACACGTGCCCGGCCTCGACCAGCGGCCGCATGAAGCGGAACAGGAAGGTCAGCAGCAGGGTGCTGATGTGCTGGCCGTCGACGTCGGCGTCCGCCATCAGGATGATCTTGTGATAGCGGAGCTTCTCGATGTCGAAGTCCTCGTGCACACCCGTGCCGAAGGCCGAGATCAGCGCCTGGATCTCCTGGTTCTGCAGGATCTTGTCGATCCGCGCCTTCTCCACGTTCAGGATCTTGCCGCGGATCGGGAGGATCGCCTGGTACTGCGGGTTCCGGCCGGACTTGGCCGAGCCGCCGGCGGAGTCACCCTCGACGATGAAGATCTCGCACTTGGCCGGGTCGTTGGACTGGCAGTCGGCCAGCTTGCCCGGCAGCGACGCGGTCTCCAGCAGGCCCTTGCGGCGGGTCAGGTCGCGGGCCTTGCGGGCCGCCACGCGCGCGGTGGCCGCCTGGATGCCCTTGCGGATGATGTCCGCGGCCTCGACCGGGTTGCGGTCCAGCCAGTCGTTGAGGTGTTCGTAGACCGCCTTCTGCACGAAGGTCTTGGCCTCCGTGTTGCCCAGCTTGGTCTTCGTCTGGCCCTCGAACTGCGGCTCGCTCAGCTTGACCGAGATGATCGCGGTCAGACCCTCGCGGATGTCGTCGCCGGTGAGGTTGTCGTCCTTCTCGCGCAGCAGCTTCTTGTCGCGCGCGTACTTGTTGATCAGGCTGGTCAGCGCCGCGCGGAAGCCCTCTTCGTGGGTGCCGCCCTCGTGCGTGTGGATGATGTTCGCGAAGGAGTACACGCCCTCGCTGTAGCCGCTGTTCCACTGCATGGCGACCTCGAGGGACAGGCTCTTGTCCTTGTCCTCGGCCTCCAGCGAGACGACCGTCGGGTGCACCGCGTCCCCCTTGCGGGAGTTGAGGTACTTCACGAAGTCGACGATGCCGCCCTCGTAGTGGTACGTGACGGTCTTGACCTCGGCCTTCTCGTCGGCGCCCGCCTCGTCCGCGCCGCTGGTGGCCTTCGCCGACTCGCGCTCGTCGGTGAGCCGGATCGTCAGGCCCTTGTTGAGGAACGCCATCTCCTGGAAGCGCCGGGACAGCGTCTCGAAGGAGTACTCGGTGGTCTCGAAGATCTCCGGGTCGGCCCAGAAGGTGACCGACGTGCCGGTCTCCTCGGTCGCCTCGTGCTTGACCAGCGGGGCCGTCGGCACGCCCATCTTGTAGTCCTGCGTCCAGCGGTGGCCGTCGGTCTTCACCTCGACGGCGACCTTCGTGGACAGCGCGTTCACCACGGACACGCCGACACCGTGCAGACCGCCGGAGACGGCGTAGCCGCCGCCGCCGAACTTGCCGCCCGCGTGCAGCACGGTCAGCACGACCTCGACGGCCGGCTTGCCCTCGGAGGGCACGATGCCCACCGGGATGCCACGGCCGTTGTCGACGACGCGCACTCCGCCGTCGGCGAGGATCGTGACGTCGATGGTGTCCGCGTAACCGGCCAGCGCCTCGTCGACCGAGTTGTCGACGACCTCGTACACCAGGTGGTGCAGACCGCGCTCGCCCGTGGAGCCGATGTACATGCCGGGCCGCTTGCGGACCGCGTCCAGCCCTTCGAGCACGGTGATGGCGCTGGCGTCGTACGAGGCTGAGGCCGCGCCGGACTCGGTGGCCTCGCCGTTCACGCCGGCGTCGGTGGACGGGATGTTCTCGTTGGGGTTGCCGGAATCGGCCACGAAGCGCCCTTTCTGGCACAGCACGAGCCGGGCTCGTCGGCAGGTTGCCGGAGCGGCTGCGGCATGTTGCGTTGGTAAGCCTTGATCAGCGTTGCTCAGCTTTTCCCGGGCGGTCCCCACGTTGGGGCGGGATTGTCTTCCAGTCTACCGGTAGCACTGACATCGATGGGGGTTTGCGGGCACCTCAGCTCCCATGTGCCGCCCTGAACCGGTCTCGGCCGGGTCCCGATATACGGATGGGGGCTCCAAGGGGCTCACAGCGGCACTCAGCGCTTCGCGTCGTCAACCCGTGGCTACCGGCGGGTCAGAAGGGCGTCCGGGGACGATCCGGACGCGTTCCCGCCCGGCTCGCACGGCGGTGACGGCCCTCTCCCGCGCCCGCGCGGACGTGAGGTACGTCACCCGTACGTATCGCCGGGTCCGGTGCTGCCCGGCGCCCGCAGCGGGCCGTAGCGGCGGGCCGGGCCGCCCGGGTTGAGCACCTTGATCATCCGTACGCTGCCGTGCCCCAGGTCCTCGTTGAGCCGGGCCACCAGCGCGGGCGCGAGGTGGCGCAGCTGGGTCGCCCAGGCCGTGGAGTCGCACCCCACGACCAGCACCCGCTCGTCCTCGTCGTACCGCTGCGGCACACAGTGCTTCGCCAGGTCCTCGCCGACGATCTGCGGCCAGCGGCCCATCACCCCGCCCACCGCGGCGGGCGTCTCCCAGCCGCGCTCGGTGATCAGCCGGTTGATCGCCGCGCCCAGCGCGAGCGGGTCGCGTCCGTCGGCGCGCGCGCCGGAGCGCAGACCGCCGCCGCGCCGGGCCTGCTTCTTCTGCCGGGCCGCGTCCCCGCGCGCGCGGGCCTGCTCCTTCGCGGCGCGCAACGCCACGCGCGCGAGGTCGACGCCGGAGGGCTCCTTGGAGTTCGCCGCCCTGGGGGTGCCGGGGGCCTTCGGGATGTCCGGTACGGAGTCGTCGAAGTTCATACGCGCTCCACCGTCCCGCCGGCCACCGCGTACCGGGCGCCGGCCAGCACAGGGGGTACGTCGTCGTCCACGGCGGCGGTGACCAGCACCTGCTCGCCGGGGGCGACCAGTTCCGCGAGCCGTTCCCGGCGGCGGGCGTCCAGTTCGGCGAAGACGTCGTCCAGGATCAGCACCGGCTCGTTGCCCTCCGCGCGCAGCAGGTCGTAGGAGGCCAGCCGGAGGGCGAGGGCGTAGGACCAGGACTCGCCGTGCGAGGCGTAGCCCTTGGCGGGCAGCTGACCGAGTCTGAGCACCAGGTCGTCGCGGTGCGGGCCGACGAGGGTGACGCCGCGCTCGATCTCCTGCTTGCGCGCCTCCGCGAGGGCCGCCGTCAGCTGGGCGTACAGTTCCTCGCGCGTGTGGGCCTCGCCCGGCGCCGACGGCTTGTACTCCAGCGCGACCGGCCCGCCGCCGGGAGCCAGTTGCTCGTAGGCCTTGTCGGCCAGCGGCTGGAGGGCGGCGACGAGGTCCAGACGCTGGACGAGCACCTCGGCACCCGCGCGCGCGAGGTGCTGGTCCCACACGTCGAGCGTGGACAGGTCCATGGAGCGCCCGCCGTGCCGGCGCGCGAGGGCGGCCGACTTCAGCAGGGTGTTGCGCTGCTTGAGCACCCGCTCGTAGTCGGAGCGCACGCCCGCCATCCGCGGGGACCGCGCGGTGACCAGCTCGTCGAGGAACCGCCGCCGCTCGCCCGGGTCGCCCTTGACGAGGGCGAGGTCCTCGGGTGCGAACAGCACGGTCCGTACGATCCCCAGCACGTCCCGCGGTCTGACCTGCGAGGACCGGTTGACGCGGGCGCGGTTGGCCTTGCCCGGGTTCAGCTCCAGCTCGATCAGCTGCTGCCGGTCGCCCTGGCGGACCTGGGCCCGCACGATCGCCCGCTCGGCGCCCATGCGCACCAGCGGAGCGTCGGAGGCGACCCGGTGGCTGCCGAGCGTGGCCAGGTAGCCGACCGCCTCCACCAGGTTGGTCTTGCCCTGCCCGTTGGGGCCGACGAAGGCGGTGACACCCGGGTCGAGCGGGACCTCGGCCCGGGCGTACGAGCGGAAGTCGGCCAGCGAAAGATGCGTGACGTGCATGGTCGTCCGCCGACCTCCCTGCTTGTGCTGCGGCTTACTTCTTCGCTACGGCGTGCCCGCCGAACTGGTTGCGCAGCGCGGCGATCATCTTCATCTGCGGCGAGTCCTCCTGCCGGGAGGCGAACCGCGCGAACAGCGAGGCGGTGATCGCCGGCAGCGGCACGGCGTTGTCGATGGCCGCCTCCACCGTCCAGCGTCCCTCACCGGAGTCCTGTGCGTAACCGCGCAGGTCGTCCAGGTGCTCGTCCTCGTCGAGGGCGTTGACCGCGAGGTCCAGCAGCCAGGACCGGATGACCGTGCCCTCCTGCCAGGAGCGGAAGACCTCGCGGACGTTCTCCACGGAGTCGACCTTCTCCAGCAGCTCCCAGCCCTCGGCGTAGGCCTGCATCATGGCGTACTCGATGCCGTTGTGGACCATCTTCGCGAAGTGGCCCGCGCCGACCTTGCCCGCGTGCACCGCGCCGAAGTCGCCCTCCGGCTTGAGCGCGTCGAAGACCGGCTGCACCTTGGCGACGTTCTCGGCGTCGCCGCCGTACATCAGCGCGTACCCGTTCTCCAGGCCCCACACGCCGCCGGAGACGCCGCAGTCGACGAAGCCTATGCCCTTGGCGGCCAGCTCCCCGGCGTGCCGCTCGTCGTCGGTCCAGCGGGAGTTGCCGCCGTCCACGACCACGTCGCCGGGCTCCAGCAGCTCGGCCAGCCGGTCGATGGTCGACTGGGTGGGCTCGCCCGCCGGGACCATCACCCAGACCACGCGCGGGCCGCTGAGCCTGTCCACAAGCTCTTCCAGGCTGTGGACATCCGCGACGTCCGCGTTGCGGTCGTACCCGATGACGGTGTGGCCCGCGCGGCGGATCCGCTCGCGCATGTTGCCGCCCATCTTGCCGAGGCCGACGAGACCGAGCTCCATCAGTTGTGTTCCTTAGGTCGCTGTGTGGCGTGAGAGGCACCGAGGTGCCGAGCCGAGCCTAAACCCGGGCGCTCACGCACAGCTGTGGGCATACGCGCTCATGCGAGGACCCCGCTGACCTGCGGTGATGCAGCCGCCACCCGCGTCCACGGTGCCGGATACCCACAGGGGTGCCCGGCACCGTGCACAGCTGTGGAAAACGTCAGCCGCTGAGGCGGACCGGCATGATCAGGTACTTGTACGCGTCGTCGGCCTCGGCGTCCACCGCGGGCTTCCCGCTGAGCAGCGCCGGCTTCGTGGACGTGGTGAACGACAGCTGCGCCACCGGCGAGTCGATCGCGCTCAGGCCGTCCAGCAGGAACGTCGGGTTGAAGGCGATCGAGATGTCGTCGCCCTCCAGCTGGGCGTCGACCCTTTCCACAGCCTGTGCGTCATCGCTCGAGCCGGCCTCCAGGATCAGCACGCCCTGCTCGAAGCTCAGCCGCACCGGGGTGTTCCGCTCGGCGACCAGGGCCACACGCTTGACCGCCTCGACGAACGGCGCGGTCTCGATCACGGCGACGGAGTTGAACTCGGTCGGGAACAGCGTGCGGTACTTGGGCAGGTCGCCCTCCAGCAGCCGCGTGGTCGTACGCCGCCCGGCGCCCTCGAAACCGATCAGGCCCTCACCGGCGCCCGCACCGGCCAGCGCCAGCGTGACGCTGTCCCCTGCGCCCAGCGACTTGGCGGTGTCCAGCAGCGTCTTGGCGGGGACCAGGGCGACGGCGGAGGCGTCCGGGTTCTCCGGCTTCCACAGGAACTCGCGGACGGCGAAGCGGTAGCGGTCGGTGGAGGCCAGGGTGACCGTGTCGCCCTCGATCTCGATGCGCACACCGGTGAGCACCGGCAGCGTGTCGTCACGGCCGGCGGCGATGGCCACCTGGGAGACGGCCGCGGCGAAGACCTCTCCGGGGACGGTGCCGGTCGCGTTCGGCATCTGCGGCAGGGCCGGGTACTCCTCCACCGGCAGGGTGTGGAGGGTGAACCGGGAGGTGCCGCAGACCACGGTCGCCCGTACACCGTCTGTGGAAATCTCCACCGGGCGGTTGGGCAGGGCGCGCGAGATGTCGGCGAGCAGCCGGCCGGAGACCAGGACGGTGCCCTCCTCCTCGATCTCCGCCTCGACGTTCACCCGCGCGGAGACCTCGTAGTCGAAGCTCGACAGGCTCAGCTGGCCGTCCTCGGCCTTGAGCAGCAGGCCGGCGAGGACAGGCGCCGGCGGACGGGCCGGGAGGCTGCGTGCCGCCCAGGCCACTGCCTCCGCGAGTACGTCGCGTTCCACCCGGATCTTCACCGTAAGCCGCCTCCTGCTGTTGCTACTGAGTCCTCCGACTCGGTGTCACCGCCCTCTGCGACGGGAAGGACACCGGGGACCAGTCTGACGCACGGCACTGACAGTAGGTGCCCGTCGGGGTCAAGTCGGTCCGAGGGGCAGCCGGGCGCGAGAGGGCGAGTTGTGCACAGGCCCCGCTTCCAAACGATTGCCGAGCTCTCTCTAGTCGGGAGTAGTAGTAGGGCCTGTGGATACCGTGGATAACCACGTTTGCCCAGCTCAGCACGGGTTTTTTATCCACCGGTCCTGTGGGTGGAGGCGGTGGACAACCAGGGCCGTCTGTGGAGAACGGAAAGTTCTGCACACACCGCCCACAGGCTGGGGGCAGTTCTCCCCAGCTGTGTCCCCAGGAATACCCACGTTTCCCACAGCCCAATCCGGCAGCTTCCTGTGACGCCTTTCACTCGACGCGGTGAGCGGGGGCGTCGGGTTGCCGAACAGTGGACAGCCATGTGGAGAAGCCCCGGTTCGCTGGGGACAACCGCCCCCAGCCTGTGGGGCACCGGTGGAAAACGCGACGCCCGGCTTGGGGACGATGCGGTTGTCCACAGTCTGTGGAGATCGTTCGTCCACGAATCCACAGGCCCCTGAGCTGGGCAGACGCCAAGAGGCCAGCCTCCCTGTGGACGCAGTTCGGGACAACTCCGCAGTCCCCAGTCTGTGGACGGAAGAAAGTCGCCGAATCTGTGGAGGAAGGCCGTAACCAGGCAGCTAATCGAACAAGGGGTGACGGGGAGGAAACGGCCCACAGGCACCTCAACCGGCGTCGCGGGCGCCCGGGACGCCGGATGCGGGGCCGATGAGGGCCGGAGAAGGGCCCGATGGAGCCGCCCAAGCCCCTTGTGAGCGCGGCGAGGGGCCGACCGTGGAGCGCCCGCGGCCCAGGGCGCGTGCGGGTACGTCCGGAGACGCCCTCTGAACGCATGGGGATGCCGGGCACCGTGAGGGAACGCCGAGGGGAACGCGGGGGCGCCGGCCAGGGTGCCTCTCCGGGCGGCCGGAAGGGCGGTCGTCGCGGCGGAGATCCGTCCGGGCGGAGCGGACCAGGACGCAGTTGGCCCGGCCGGTGTGCCGGGTGCGCCCGCAGACGCCGGAGGGCGCCCCGGGGCGGTGTGTGCCCCGGAGCGCCCTCCGCGCCGGCGTACGGCCGGCTCAGCCGTTCTTGATGCGGTTGGTCAGCTCCGTGACCTGGTTGTAGATCGAGCGCCGCTCGGCCATCAGCGCACGGATCTTGCGGTCGGCGTGCATCACGGTGGTGTGGTCGCGGCCGCCGAACTGCGCGCCGATCTTCGGCAGGGACAGATCCGTCAGCTCGCGGCACAGGTACATCGCGATCTGCCGCGCGGTCACCAGCGCGCGCCCGCGCGAGGTGCCGCACAGGTCCTCCACCGTCAGCCCGAAGTAGTCCGCGGTGGCCGCCATGATGGCCGTGGCGGTGATCTCCGGCGCGCTGTCCTCCCCGCCGGGGATGAGGTCCTTCAGGACGATCTCGGTCAGGCCCAGGTCCACCGGCTGCCGGTTGAGCGACGCGAACGCCGTCACCCGGATCAGCGCGCCCTCCAGCTCACGGATGTTCCGCGAGATCCGGGAGGCGATGAACTCGAGCACCTCCGGGGGCGCGTTCAGCTGCTCCTGCACCGCCTTCTTGCGCAGGATCGCGATCCGCGTCTCCAGCTCGGGCGGCTGGACGTCGGTGATCAGGCCCCACTCGAAACGGTTGCGCAGCCGGTCCTCCAGCGTGACCAGCTGCTTGGGCGGCCGGTCGCTGGAGAGCACGATCTGCTTGTTGGCGTTGTGGAGCGTGTTGAAGGTGTGGAAGAACTCCTCCTGCGTCGACTCCTTGTCCGCGAGGAACTGGATGTCGTCGACGAGCAGGATGTCCATCTCGCGGTAGCGCTTGCGGAAACTGTCGCCCTTGCCGTCGCGGATGGAGTTGATGAACTCGTTGGTGAACTCCTCCGAGCTGACGTACCGCACGCGCGTGCCCGGGTACAGGCTGCGCGCGTAGTGCCCGATGGCGTGCAGCAGATGGGTCTTGCCGAGCCCGGACTCCCCGTAGATGAACAGCGGGTTGTACGCCTTCGCCGGCGCCTCGGCGACCGCGACCGCCGCCGCGTGCGCGAAGCGGTTGGAGGCGCCGATGACGAACGTGTCGAACAGGTACTTGGGGTTCAGCCGCGCGGTCGGCTCGCCCGGTCCGCTCGCCGGCGCCGGCTGTGCCGCCAGCGGGCCGGGGGCGCCGGTGGACGGCCCGTCCGGGCGGCCGGGGCCGCCGCGGTGCGCCGCCGGGTCGGGCCGCTCCCGGCGGACCGGGTCGCGCTGGTCGTACTCGGTGCGGGACGGGTCGTACTCGCCCCGCGCGGAGTCGTAGTCCTGGCGCGCGGAGTCGTACTCGCCGCGCTGCTGCTCGTACGGCGGCCGGTCCATGCCCTGCGGGCGGTAGTCCTGGGACGGTGCGCCGTACGCGTCCGCGCCGGAGCCGTAGCCGTCCTGGGAGGACGGCGAGGCGTACGGGTCCCGCTCGGGGAAGCCGAGCCGGGGCTGCTGCCAGCCGTACTCGTCCTGCCCGGGGCGCGGCCAGGCGCCGGGCTCGGGCCGCTGGTACTCGGCCGGGTAGACCGGGCGGACCGTGGGGAGCTGGTCGGGGCGGGCGGCCGGGGGCTGCTCGGAGCGCGGCTCGCCGCCACGGGACCGCCCGTACCCCTCGTACGGTCCGGAGGGCAGCTCGGGTTCCTCGTAGCGCGGCTTCGCCGGCTGCTGGACGGGAGGCGCCGGAGGCTCGCCCGCGGAGTCGTCCACGGTGATCGCGATCCGGATGGGACGGCCGCACTCCCGGCTCAGGGTCTCGCTGACGACGGGCGCCAGACGCCCCTCCAGTACGCCCTTCGCGAATTCGTTCGGCACGGCGAGAAGGGCGGTGTCCGCGACCAGCGCGAGCGGCTGGCAGCGCCGGATCCAGTGCTCGTCCTTGGCCTCCACACCCTGACCGCGGTCCTCACCGAGCAGCTGTTCCAGTACGCGCGGCCACACTGCGGCAAGATCGGCAGGTACGTCAGCCACAGGGCACGCTCTCTCACAGGTCCCACGAACGTGTGGTTCAGGGACGGGTCGGGATGAAAATCGGGTCGGGCGGGGATAAGGGAACGAATCGGAGTCCAGCCACGGTAGTCAGCGCGGCGGGTGCGGTTCAAGTTTTGTCCCCAGCCTGTGGACAGTCTCTCCCGGCGACCCTCGGTTTGACCGGATGGCGCAGCCCCGCGTACCGTAACCAGGTCGAGTTGTCGATGGCTGCTGCCGCCTGCCTCCGATGGGCACAGGTCACGTCAGGTGATCGGGAAGCGGTGCACTCGGGCGTGACGAGAGCTACTCGTGGGCGCACGGTGACAGCCAGGACGGCACCCCGCCACTACCGATTTTCTGGAGCCCCCGAGTGAGCAAGCGCACCTTCCAGCCGAACAACCGTCGTCGCGCGAAGACCCACGGCTTCCGGCTGCGTATGCGCACCCGTGCCGGCCGCGCGATTCTCGCGTCCCGCCGTAGCAAGGGTCGCGCCCGTCTGTCCGCCTGATCCCGGTCAGGTCATGACATCGTGCTGCCCACCGAGAACCGGCTGAGGCGGCGCGAGGACTTCGCGACCGCGGTACGACGAGGTCGCCGGGCAGGTCGCCCGACTCTCGTCGTCCACCTTCGTAGCGGTGCCACGGACCCGCACGCGCCTGGGGAGAGCGCTCCCCCGACGCGTGCGGGTTTCGTCGTGAGCAAGGCCGTGGGTGGTGCGGTCGTGCGCAACAAAGTGAAGCGCAGACTGCGTCACCTGATGCGTGACCGAGTCGGCCTGTTTCCTCCCGGTAGCCTGGTAGTCGTACGAGCGCTGCCCGGATCGGGCGACGCGGACCACGCACAGCTGGCCCAAGACCTGGACGCCGCCCTGCAGCGGCTGCTGGGAGGGGGCGCGCGATGAAGTACCCGCTACTGGCTCTGATCAAGCTGTACCAGTGGACGATCAGTCCGCTGCTGGGGCCGGTATGCAAGTACTACCCGTCGTGCTCCCACTACGGCTACACGGCCATCGACCGGCACGGTGCGGTCAAGGGGACCGCGCTGACCGCCTGGCGCATCCTCCGGTGCAATCCGTGGTCGCTGGGTGGCGTGGACCATGTTCCGCCGCGCAAGCGTCCGCGGTGGCACGAAATGCTGCGCGACGCCTGGCGCGCACGCAGGGGCGGGTCCTCCGCCGCCGAAGCGGCCACCGAAGCGAAGCCACCAACGGAGTCTCCTTCGAGCCCGGCCGCAGAGACCTCGTCCCATGCCCAAGGAGCATGATTAGTGGACAAGATTGCCAGCCTTTTCAGTTTCATCACCTGGCCCGTCTCCTGGGTCATCGTCCAGTTCCACAGGGTGTACGGGGCGATCTTCGGACCTGACACGGGGTGGGCCTGGGGCCTGTCCATCGTGTCCCTGGTGATCTTGATCCGCATCTGCCTGATCCCGCTCTTCGTGAAGCAGATCAAGGCGACCCGCGCGATGCAGACGCTCCAGCCGGAGATGAAGAAGATCCAGGAGCGCTACAAGAACGACCGGCAGCGTCAGTCCGAAGAGATGATGAAGCTGTACAAGGAGTCGGGCACCAACCCGCTCTCCTCGTGCCTTCCCATCCTGGCGCAGTCCCCGTTCTTCTTCGCCCTGTACCACGTGCTCGCCGCCATCGCGTCGGGCAAGAAGATCGGCGTCATCAACGCCGATCTGCTCGAGAGCGCCCGGAACGCGCACATCTTCGGCGCCCCGCTGGCCGCCAAGTTCTTCAGCAGCGACAGCCAGGTCAGCGCCCTGCACGCCTCGCTGACCGACGTCCGTGTCGTGACCGCCATCATGATCGTGCTGATGTCGGCGTCGCAGTTCTACACGCAGCGCCAGCTGATGACGAAGAACGTCGACACCACCGTGAAGACGCCGTTCATGCAGCAGCAGAAGATGCTGATGTACGTCTTCCCGATCATGTTCGCCGTCCTCGGTGTGAACTTCCCGGTCGGTGTCCTCATCTACTGGCTGACCACCAACGTGTGGACCATGGGCCAGCAGATGTACGTCATCCGCAACAACCCGACCCCGGGTTCGAAGGCCCAGGCGGCCTACCTGGAGCGGCTGACCAAGCACGTCACGCAGCACGGCAAGGTCCGCCGCCGCAGCGAGAAGGCCATCGTCAAGGCGATCGTCGCCAAGGGCCGCGACCGCAACGAGTTCGAGCGCAAGTTCGTCAACGCGCTGACCAAGGCCGGCCTCGCCGCGCAGGCCGACGGCACCGTCACGAAGAGCGCGGCCCAGGCCGCGGCGCAGGCCGAGGAGGGCACGGACGCCGGCACCGCCACGACCGCCGCCACCGCCCGGCGCCAGCAGCCCAAGCGCCAGAGCAAGTCCCAGCGGCAGACGGGCGGGACCAAGGCGGGTGACTCCCCGTCGCTGGAGAAGTCCGACGCACCGCAGGACACCAAGCCCGCGGCTGCCAAGCAGCCCCAGAAGCCCGGCTCCGGCACCCGCAGCAAGGCCCAGTCCGGCCAGCGCAAGGGTGGCCCGCAGCGGCCCAAGTCCCCGTCCAAGAAGTAAGAAGGAGCCCATCCCGTGACGGAAGGCACCACCTCCGCCGCTGCCGAGGGTGCAGACACCCTCACCCGCCTGGAGCAGGAGGGCGAGATCGCGGCGGACTACCTGGAGGGTCTGCTCGACATCGCCGACCTCGACGGTGACATCGACATGGACGTCGAGGCCGACCGCGCCTCCGTGTCGATCGTCAGCGACACCGGCAGCCGCGACCTGCAGAAGCTGGTCGGCCGGGACGGCGAGGTGCTGGAGGCCCTGCAGGAGCTGACGCGGCTGGCCGTGCACCGTGAAACCGGTGACCGCAGCCGCCTGATGCTGGACATCGCGGGCTACCGCGCCAAGAAGCGCTCCGAGCTGTCCGAGCTGGGCGCCAAGGCCGCCGCCGAGGTGAAGAGCACCGGCGAGCCCGTGAAGCTCAAGCCGATGACCCCGTTCGAGCGCAAGGTCGTGCACGACGCGGTCAAGGCCGCGGGGCTGCGCAGCGAGTCCGAGGGCGAGGAGCCGCAGCGCTTCGTCGTCGTGCTGCCCGCCTGATCGGCCCCCGTTCCACCGGCCCCGTCTGTTGAGCAGGCGGGGCCGAACTTTGTCAGCCTGGTAGTTCTGGTGGCCGGTGCGCGAAGCGCCGGCGCTGTACGGAAGGACGGTCCCCGTGACGGAGGCAGCGGAGCTTCCCCCCGCACCCGAGCAGGCGCGGGAAGTGTTTGGTGAGCGCTTCGCCGATGCGGTCCGCTATGCGGAGCTGCTCGCCGAGGCAGGCGTGCAGCGCGGCCTGATCGGCCCGCGGGAAGTGCCCCGCTTGTGGGAGCGGCACCTGCTGAACTGCGCGGTGCTCTCCGAGGCCGTTCCAGAGGGGGTGACGGTCTGCGACGTCGGCTCCGGCGCGGGGCTGCCGGGCATCCCGCTGGCCCTGGTCCGCGACGACCTGAACATCACCCTGCTGGAGCCCCTGCTGCGGCGCACCAACTTCCTCACTGAGGTCGTCGAGCTGCTCGGCCTGGACCATGTCACCGTGGTGCGGGGCCGGGCCGAGGAGGTCATGGGCAAGCTGCCACCGGTCCATGTGGTGACGGCACGGGCCGTGGCCCCGCTGGACCGCCTGGCCACCTGGGGCATCCCGCTGCTGCGCCCGTACGGCGAGATGCTCGCGCTCAAGGGCGACACGGCCGAGGAGGAACTGAAGGCGGCGGCCACCGCGCTGAGCAAGCTGGGGGCAGTGGAGACATCCATCCTGCATGTGGGTGAGAACGTGGTGGATCCGCCGTCCACCGTGGTGCGCGTGGAGGTCGGAGAGAGTCCGGGCGGTGTGCGCTTCGCCGCCAAGCGAGCCAAGGCGGCCCGCACCGGCCGGGCCCGTCGACGCCGGTGAGCCGGAGGGCGGGTGTGCGTCCGTGTGCCGTGAGGCAGGCGGTCGCTGACCCGTCCTGACGACGGAACGTACTCCACACAAGCTGCCGGCCCCGGCAAGCCGGAGTGTCGCAAAGGTCCGGTCGCAGCCCCTGTGCATCGTGTTTCACGTGAAACGTCGCTCACTGCTGCACGGCATCATCAGTCGTGGCCGCGCTGCGGCCGAACCGCGCGACCGGAAGCCTCTCGGCGCACTCGGAGAGGATCCCGTTTCCCCGGAGGCCCCGTCCCTCTCCTCGGAAGGGCCGGCCCTCCTCCTGGAGGGCCTGTCCCTCTCCAGGGGCACGGAGTTGTCCACAGAGGTGGATTTCTCCACAGATCGCCAGGCCTCACTGGTTCACGACCCCGAAGACATGGGAGGCTCTGTTCATCGCGAGCCTGAAGTCGAGGAGAGTGAATCCTTGCGGTCCGACGCCAACATCGCGGGACCGATGACCGATCCGGTCCCCGGTCCCCGTACCGAGTCGATGGGGGCGGATGTTTCACGTGAAACACCGCCTCCGATGGACGACACACCGATCGGTCGAGCGGCCCAACTGGCGGTGGAGGCTCTCGGCCGCGCCGGCGCCGGCCTGCCGAGACCGGAGCAGACCCGAGTCATCGTGGTCGCCAACCAGAAGGGCGGCGTGGGCAAGACGACCACGACCGTCAACCTCGCCGCCTCGCTGGCTCTGCACGGCGCCCGGGTCCTGGTGATCGACCTCGACCCCCAGGGCAACGCGTCCACTGCCCTCGGGATCGACCACCACGCGGAAGTCCCCTCCATCTACGACGTCCTGGTGGAGAGCAAGCCGCTCGCCGGGGTGGTCCAGCCCGTCACCGACGTCGAGGGACTCTTCTGTGCCCCGGCCACCATCGATCTCGCAGGTGCGGAGATCGAGCTGGTGTCCCTGGTGGCCCGGGAGAGCCGGCTGCAACGGGCCATCCAGGCGTACGAGCAGCCGCTGGACTACATCCTCATCGACTGCCCGCCCTCGCTGGGCCTGCTGACGGTCAACGCTCTCGTCGCGGGGGCCGAGGTGCTGATCCCGATTCAGTGCGAGTACTACGCGCTGGAGGGTCTCGGTCAGCTTCTGCGCAACGTCGATCTGGTGCGGGGGCACCTCAACCCCGCCCTGCATGTGTCGACCATCCTGCTCACCATGTACGACGGCCGGACGCGTCTCGCCTCCCAGGTCGCGGAAGAGGTGCGCAGCCACTTCGGCGACGAGGTGCTGCGGACGAGCATCCCCCGCTCGGTCCGTATCTCGGAGGCGCCGAGTTACGGGCAGACGGTGCTGACTTACGATCCAGGATCGAGCGGTGCCCTTTCGTACCTCGAGGCGGCCCGGGAAATCGCGCTGAGGGGCGTCGGCATCAGCTACGACGCGAGCCAGGCCCACATCGGCGCCCAGAAAGACCAGAGCATGGTGGAGGGGATTCAGTGAGTGAGCGACGGAGGGGGCTGGGCCGTGGTCTCGGCGCACTGATCCCCGCTGCCCCGACCGAGAGGACGCCGGCCTCGCCGGCGCTGGGCGGAGGGTCCACCTCCCCCGCGGCCGTCCCGGTGCTGACCGGCGACCGTGGAGTGGCCGCGGCCAAGGTGGCCTCGTTGGCGCCCGCCGCCCAGGACATCGAGGTGGTTCCGGCGAGCCCCGCCGACGAGGTGCCCGCGCCGCCGATGGGGGCGCACTTCGCCGAGATCCCCCTGGACGCCATCACGCCGAACCCGCGCCAGCCGCGCGAGATCTTCGACGAGGAAGCGCTGCAGGAACTGGTCACCTCCATCAAGGAGGTCGGTCTCCTGCAGCCCGTCGTGGTGCGGCAGCTGGGCCCCGGGCGCTATGAGCTGATCATGGGTGAGCGCCGTTGGCGCGCGTGCCGCGAGGCCGGTCTGGAGGCCATCCCGGCCATCGTGCGGGCCACGGAGGACGAGAAACTTCTCCTGGACGCACTGCTGGAGAACCTGCACCGTGCGCAACTCAACCCGATCGAAGAGGCCGCTGCCTACGACCAGCTGCTGAAGGACTTCGACTGCACCCATGACCAGCTGGCCGACCGGATCGGGCGCTCCCGCCCTCAGGTTTCCAACACGCTGCGTCTGTTGAGACTGTCCCCGGCCGTTCAGAAGCGACTGGCCGCAGGGGTGCTGTCGGCCGGCCATGCACGGGCGCTGCTCGGCGTGGAGGACTCCGAGGAGCAGGACCGGCTCGCGCACCGGATCGTGGCCGAGGGGCTGTCGGTGCGGTCCGTGGAAGAGATCGTGAAGCTGATGGAGTCACGGCCTCAGAAGGCTCCGCGCTCCCGGGGACCCCGGGCCGGTTCCGTGCCCTCCCCGGCGTTCAACGAGCTGGCCACCCGGCTCTCGGACCGCTTCGAGACCCGGGTGAAGGTCGAGTTGGGGCAGAAGAAGGGCAAGATCACCGTCGAGTTCGCCTCCGCCGAGGATCTCGAAAGGATCCTCAGCACGCTCGCCCCGGGTGAGAAGCTGGCTCTCCAGAAGAGTCTCCAGGACGGCAGCGAGGAGTCGCAGGACTGATCCCCGGGCGTGCGCGCCTGCCGGGGCAGTGGAGCGGGTCGTGTCCGGTGTGTACCGGAACACGGCCCGCTCTTTGCTTTGGCACGGTATCGAGCGAATCCGATCGTGGATACGATGCGATCAGCTAGGGCATATCCACCGGTCAGCAGCTGACAGTCGCTCGCGATGCGACGGGCGAAGGAAGCGAGGATCAGCCTTCATGGGGCGTCGGCTCGTGCCGCTCACGCTGGACAACCTTCAGGATCTCCCCCATCGCTGCCGCTCCTGTGTCTTCTGGGAGCTGGATCCCGTCAGCGGCGAAGCGGCGGTGACGGCGGGCACCGCCGCGGTGGAGAAGGAGGCCTGGATCTCCGCCGTTCTGCTGGACTGGGGATCGTGCGGGCGGTTGGTGTACGTCGACGATGTCCCGGCGGGCTTCGCGCTCTACGCCCCGCCGGCCTATGTACCGCGTTCGACGGCCTTCCCGACCAGCCCGCTGTCGCCGGACGCCGTCCAGTTGATCACCGGCTTCGTTCTGCCCGGCTATCAGGGGCAGGGTCTGGGGCGGGTGCTGGTGCAGACGGTCGCCAAGGACCTGTTGCGGCGGGGCTTCAAGGCGATCGAGGCGTTCGGCGACGCCCGCTGGGAACAACCCGCCTGTCTGCTGCCGGCCGACCATCTGCTGGCCGTGGGCTTCAAGACGGTCCGGCAGCATCCCACGCACCCCCGGCTGCGGCTGGACCTGCGGTCCACGCTCTCCTGGAAGGAAGACGTGGAGATGGCACTCGACCGGCTCCTGGGCGCGGTCCAGAAGGAACCCGCGCTGAGGCCGCTCTGAAGAGAGGCCGTGAAACACGAGGGGGCCGACCCGCTCGGGTCGGCCCCCTCGTGTTTCACGTGAAACGTCACTTGGTGATGAACTCGTCGAGGTCACGCAGGAGCGCCGCCTTGGGCTTGGCGCCCACGATGGTCTTGGCGACATCGCCACCCTGGTAGACGTTCAGGGTGGGGATGGACATGACGCCGTACTTGGCGGCCGTGTCCGGGTTCTCGTCGATGTTGAGCTTGACGATCTGGATCTTGTCACCGTGCTCTGCGGCAATCGCCTCCAGGGACGGGGCGATCATGCGGCAGGGGCCGCACCACTCGGCCCAGAAGTCCACCAGAACGGGCTTGTCGCTCTTGAGGACCTCCTCCTCGAAGGTCGCGTCGGTCACAGTCTTCACGTTGCCGGCCACAGTGGGCTCCTTACCTCGGTTAGGCAGTGGGGCGGGGAAAGGGGGAGGTTCAGACAGCCGTCTTCTCGGGCTCCGCCTGGTCCTCGTCCGCGAGGGCGGCGAGGAACCGCTCGGCGTCCAGAGCGGCGGAGCAGCCGGTACCGGCCGCGGTGATCGCCTGGCGGTAGGTGTGGTCGACCACATCACCCGCGGCGAAGACACCGGTCACGTTGGTACGGGTGGACGGCGAGGCGACCTTCAGGTAGCCGTCCTCGTCCAGGTCCAGCTGGCCCTTGAACAGCTCGGTGCGCGGGTCGTGACCGATCGCGATGAACAGGCCCGTCACCGGCAGCTCGGACAGCTCACCGGTCTTGAGGTTCCGCAGCTTCAGGCCGGAGAGCTTCTGGTCGCCCTGGATCTCGGCGACCTCGCTGTCCCAGACGAACTTGATCTTCGGGTCACCGAAGGCACGCTCCTGCATCGCCTTGGAGGCGCGCAGGGTGTCCCGGCGGTGGACGATGGTCACCGACTTGGCGAACCGCGAGAGGAACGTGGCCTCCTCCATCGCGGTGTCACCGCCGCCGATCACGGCGATGTCGTGGTCCTTGAAGAAGAACCCGTCACAGGTGGCGCACCAGGAGACGCCACGGCCCGAGAGCGCGTCCTCGTTCGGCAGGCCCAGCTTGCGGTGCTGGGAGCCGGTGGTCACGATGACGGCCTTCGCCCGGTGGACGGTGCCCGCGGTGTCGGTGACGGTCTTGATCTCACCGGTCAGATCGACGGAGACGATGTCGTCCGGGACGAGCTCCGCGCCGAAGCGTTCGGCCTGGGCGCGCATGTTGTCCATGAGGTCCGGCCCCATGATGCCGTCGCGGAAGCCCGGGAAGTTCTCCACCTCGGTGGTGTTCATCAGCGCGCCGCCCGCGGTGACGGCGCCTTCGAACACCAGGGGCTTCAGCGATGCACGGGCGGTGTACAGCGCCGCCGTGTAGCCTGCGGGCCCGGAGCCGATGATGATCACATTACGGACATCGCTCACGGCTTGATTCCTCGTCTCTGGTCTGCGTCAGTCGACCGGTGAAAGACCCTTTCGGGACTCTCACCCCACCCAACGGATCCTACGGGGCGCGCATTCCCGGTGTGTCCGGGCACACGCCCGCCCCAGAGCGGCCGAAGGGGTGGCCCAGCGGCCTCAGGGACGCGCGAGGGACTGCTTCAGCAGAACCGTGCCGGCCGACGAGGGCTGGCGCTGTACGCAGGACGCGTCGACCACATAGGCCGTGACCCGCTCGTTGTCATGGATGTCGGCCACCACGACGAGATAGGCGGACCTGCCCGCGTAGGTTCCCGTCTTGGCGCCGAGCACATCGACGTCCTGCCGGAGCGTCTGCCGGACACAGTCGGGGACGGGGACCGCGGTCCGGAGGAAGGTGCTCGGCCCCTCGGTGGTTCCGGATGAGCGTGACCCGTCGTCCGGGCGCTGCCGAGGCCCGTCGCCGCCGTGCGGCAGCATCTTCTGGGCGGCGAGAAGGGAGTGGACCTGATTCTCCACGCTGTCGCCGGAGAAGGCACTGGCCGAGGCGCTGGGGGTGCCATGGGCCGACGAGTGGTCGGAGGAACCGGAGAGGGACGTCATGAGCAGGCTTCCGGCACCCAGGACCGCGGCCGTGAGAACGGCACCCAGGACGAACCGGCCACGTCGCCGGCCGCGCCCGGCCCCCTTGCGTCCCGGTCCGGCCGTGGCACGGGGGCGTCCTGCGGGGCGGTCGGTGGGGCGATCGGCGGGACGCCCGGCTGAGCGGTCAGCGTGGTGATCCGCAGCGAGCGATGTTTCACGTGAAACATCGCTCGCGATGTCCTCGGTGCTCACGCTGGGCGTGGCCTCGGCGGCGAGGACGGCCTCGAGACGCGCCGCGACATCATCCGGCATGCGCTCCGGCACGGGCAGAGAGCCGAGCAGACCCCGGATCTCCTCCAGCGAGGCGTACACGTCCGCACACGAGGCGCACACGTCCAGGTGGCGCCGCACGTCCCTGACCCGGTCCGGTGCGAGCAGGCCCTCGGTGAGGTCGGAGATCTCCGCGATGTCCGGGTGCCCGGCGGTGTCCGTCATCGAGGTCATGCTCGCCCACCTCCGCCCTTCACTACGGCTGCATCGCTCGGCCCCGCGCCCTTGGGGGGTTCGCTCGGTGATCCCGTCGCCGGTGGGACGGATGGCTTCTGCCGCCGGTTCCGTCCCGGACCGTTTTCCTTCCCGGTCCCGGTCCCGGCACCGCCCGGCCCCGGGTCTTCGGTGCCTCCGATCCGCAGGTGGGTGAGCAGGGGCAGCAGCCTGGCCCGGCCGCGGGCGCACCGGCTCTTCACCGTCCCCGTCGGCACCTCCAGGATTCGCGCGGCCTCCGCCACGGGATAGCCCTGCATGTCCACCAGGACCAGGGCCGCGCGCTGTTCCGGAGGAAGGGTGCCGAGCGCTTCGACAAGCTGACGGTGCACGTCCTTGCGCTCGGCCGGCGCCGAGGCGGACTCGTGCGGCTCCAGCAGTTGCTCCAGCCGTTCGGTGTCGTCGACCGGGGCGGTCTTCCGGGATGCGGCCTTCCGCGCCCGGTCCAGGCAGGCATTCACCGTGATCCGGTGCAGCCAGGTCGTGACGGCCGACTGGCCCCGGAAGGTGTGGGCGGCCCGGTAGGCCGACACCAGGGCGTCCTGAACGGCGTCCGCCGCCTCTTCCCGGTCCCCCAGCGTCCGCAGGGCCACGGCCCAGAGCCGGTCCCGGTGCCGTCGCACGATCTCACCGAAGGCCTCCGGGTCGCCTTCCACGTGGCGGGCGAGCAGGTCCCGGTCGTCCACCCCGTCGTATCCGGCGCCCTCCGCCATCTGCCCCCTCCGGTCCCGGCGAGACGTCAGCCCGTGAACTTCACTTCGCCGATGGCCTGCTTGTAACCCGCCCTGGAATACAGGGTGGAGTCGTAGCCCGAATTCGGTACGGCCGTCAGCCAGACGAGGACGTACTGCGTCTTGATCTGCTTGGTCACCTTCACCGTGGCGCTGGTGCCCGTGGTCGTCACGCTGCCGATCTTCGTCATGGAGTCCATCGAGACCGGGGTCAGAGAGTCCGTGGCGTACAGCTCGACCGTCGTGTGGTCGCCGCCGTAGCGCAGATCGAGGGTGGCCGTGCTGAGCTTCCTGGCCGAGCCGAGGTCGTACACGATGCCGACGCCGGGCTTGAACGGCGCGATCGGCGGGCCCTCGTTGAAGCTCTTGGTCTTCCAGTACGTCGATGCGTCACCGTCGTAGGTGTTGGGGACCTTCCCGGGGCTCTGGGGGTCGCCCTTGGCGACGAACTCCTGGCCGTTCTGGATCTTTATCGGAACCGGCTTCGGCTTCACGGCGTCCTTGCCGCCGCCGTCCGTCGTCTGGCTCTTGTTGGTGTCGTCCGACTTGTCGCCCCGGTCCATCAGGGCGTCCGCCAGCTGCCAGCTGCCCAGGCCCAGCGCGGCGATGAGCAGGGCCGACACCGCCCACTTCAGGGCCTTGCCGGTACGGCTCTGCAGCGGGGGCGGCGGAGGCACGATGGGGGCGGTGACACCGGCGTGCGGGGCCGGGTGACCGTAGCTGCCCTGCTGGTAGGTCGTGCGCTGGTAGTCCGCCGGAGTGGTGAACGCCGGCTCGGGCGGGCGGATGCGCGGCATCTCGCCGATCGCCTTCACGAGTTCTTCCGGCGTGGTGCACGGTGCCTCGTGCCGGGACGCCGTGGCCCCGTCGTTGACCAGGGCACGCATGGACAGCTCGGACAGCCCGCGGTGCACCCCGGCCCGCACCTGGTCCGGGGGGATGAGACCGATGTCCTTGGGCAGGCCGGCCAGGCCGTAGGCGTCGTTCTCGTACGGCCAGCGCTGGGTCAGTGCCGCGTACAGCAGGGCACCGATCGCTTCGGTGTCGGCGCGCTGCGGGGTGGCGGAACTGACGCCGCGCAGCGCCGCGTTCACGGCGAGGCCGCGGATGCGCCACTGGCCGGTGGAGGTGCGCAGGACGGCGTTCGGGTTCAGCCGCAGATGGGCGAGGCCCTCCCGGTGCGCGGCGGCCATGGCCGCCGCGACCTGATGGACCATCTGGTAGGCGTCGTGCGGCTCCAGCGGGCCGCCGGTGAGGAGAGTGGACAGCTCGATGGCGTCGGGCAGCCACTCGTGGACGACGTAGACGAGGTCGTTCTCCTCGACGGCGTCGAGGACCTGGACGAAGCGGGGGTCGCCGAGGAGTGCGGAGGAACGGGCGGCGGCGAGGACGGAGCGGGCCCGGGTGTGGTGCGCGGGCAGGACATGGACGCCGACGGCCCGGCGGAGCTTCTCGTCGACCGCCCGCCAACTGCTGAACCCGTCCAGACGGGTGACGCACTCCTCCAGCCGGTAGCGCCTGGCGAGCTTGTGACCGCTGTGCAACTCCGGCGGGGAGGCCTTCCGTCCGGGTCCTTCGGTACCGCCGCTGCCCTGTGCCTCGTCGCTGTCCGTGTCCCGCTCCGGGTTCTTGGCCACCCCGTCGGCCGTGGACTGGTCCGCCTGGGCGGTCAGCGGCTGCTCACCGCTGTTGTCTGCCACGTCGACGGCAGCTGTGCTCCGTTCCGCCACCGTCGTCCCTGCCTCCCCATCCGTTGCACGCTGTCCGACGCCGAAACCAATTGTGCCCACAGTCCGCCGCTATGCACGACACGCGGCGGCGGACGATGGTTGTGCGCCTACCCTTGCCTCAGCGCCCCAGACGTCCCCGCACCATTCCGACGAGCGAGTTGAGTTCCTCGATGCGCATCCGCCGGGCGGCGACGAAGAAGACGCCGAACAGGACGGCACCGCCGGCGATCAGCGCGGCGAAGGAGCCGAGGACGCCCAGGCCCAGTGTGTGCCCGACGCCGTAGCAGGCCGCACCGCTGAGCAGGGCGGCCGGCACCGAGGCGATGCCCAGGCGCGCGTACGTGCGCAGCACCCGGGAGCCGTCCAGGTCCCCGCCCAGCCGCTTGCGCAGCCGGCGCCAGGCGACGCCCACCCCGATGGCATAGGCGAGACCGTAGGCGGCGGCCATGCCCGCGACCGCCCAGCGGGCCGGCAGCAGGAAGTAGCACAGCGCCGAGGCGCCGGCGTTCACGGCGGCCACGATGACCGTGTTGTAGAAGGGGGTGCGGGTGTCCTCGTACGCATAGAAGGCGCGCAGGACGACGTACTGCACCGAGTACGGGATCAGGCCGAGGCCGAAGGCCATCAGCATGTAGCCCATGTTGGTGGCCGCGCCCGTGCCGGCGGAACCGAAGATCAGCGTGCACATCGGGACGCCGAGCGAGACGAACCCGAACGCGATGGGCACGATGGCGACGGCGGTGGTGCGCAGGCCCTGGGAGATGTCGTCACGGACGGCGCCCGTGTCGTTCTCGGAGGCCGAGCGCGAGATGCGCGGCAGCAGCGCCGCCATCAGGGACACGGTGATGATCGCCTGCGGCAGGCCCCAGATCAGCTGGGCGTTGGCGTAGGCGGCGAAGCCGGCGCCCTTGATGCCGGAGTCCGCGCCGGCGGCGGTCGACAGCTGGGTCACCACCATGGCGCCCGCCTGGTTGGCGAGGACGAACAGGACCGTCCACTTGGCGAGCATCGCGGCCTTGCCCAGGCCGTGGCCCTTCCAGTCGAAGCGCAGCCGGATCCGGAAGCCGGTCTCGCGCAGGTAGGGGATCATCGCCAGGGCCTGGACGACCAGGCCGAGCAGCACACCGACGCCGAGCAGCCGCTGGCCCTCCGGCGGGATGCTGGTGACGTCCATGTGCGAGTTGGCGGCGGTGCCGTAGACCCAGATGAACATGCCGAGCGTCACGATGATGACGATGTTGTTCAGGACCGGCGTCCACATCATCGCGCCGAACTTCCCGCGCGCGTTGAGGATCTGCCCCATCACCACGTGAATGCCCATGAAGAAGATCGAGGGCAGGAAGTAGCGGGTGAAGGTGACCGCGACGTCGTTGGCCGCCGGGTTGCTGGCCACGGGGTTGGCCAGCAGCCGCACCAGCAGGGGCGCGGCGAACATCGCGAGTCCGGTCAGCGCGGCCAGCGCGACCATCACCAGCGTCAGGAGCCGGTTGGCGAAGGCCTCGCCGCCGTCCTCGTCCTCCTTCATGGAGCGTACGAGCTGGGGCACGAACACGGAGTTCAGACCGCCGCCGACGGTGAGGATGTAGATCATCGTCGGCAGCTGGTAGGCCACCTGGAAGGAGTCGGCGAGGAAGCCGAGGCCGAGCGCGGCGGCGATCAGCGCGGAGCGGATGAAGCCGGTCAGGCGGGAGACCATCGTGCCCGCCGCCATGACGGCGCTGGACTTGAGCAGCCCGGCGGCCTTCCCGCCCTTCTTCGCGGGGGCCGCGGGTGCCACGGGGGTCACGGCGGCGGGGGTGTCGCCGGCCGCGGGGACCTCCTGCTGCACGGAGCCGGGGTCCGCGGCGACGGCGGGCGCGGGCACCGGGGAGTGGGCCGGGTGTCCGGGGGCGGAGGGAGCAGTCGGGTAGCCGCCGTCCGCGTACGCCTGGCCCTGCCCGTACTGCTGCGGGTACGGACCGCCCCCGTAGGCGGCGGCCGGGGGATCAAGCGGCGCGTGCCCGCCGCTCTGCTGCTGGTCCTTGAAGAGATGCGCGAAGGCGTCCGGTTCGTGGTACTCCTCGCCGGAGTGGGTGACCAGATCGTCCACACCCACGAACTGGGTCGTGCGCGGGTCCTCGCCGTACGGCAGGTACTGGGTGGCGCCTCCCGGCTCCGGCGCGGGCGGCTGCGCCCACACGCGGGGGTCGGGCGCGTACGGCGACTGGGCGGGCGGTGCGTACGGCGGCTGCTGGGGGTCGTACGAGCCCGGGGGCGGCGGCGGGTGCGCGGCACGGTCGTAGAGCGCCTCGGCGACCGGGTCCTGGGCGGACAGGTCGTGCGCCCGGTAGGGGTCCTGTTCGTAGGCGTCCTGGAGATACATGTCCGCCGCGTGCTGCGGCGGCACCTGGCCGGGCTCGGGCGGCGGCTCGGGGTAGCCCGAGCCGGCCGCGCCCTGGCCGCGGTCACCGTCGTACGGCGCGTTCATGCTTACCCCACCTCATCGTCCCGGGCCACACCGGCCACGACATCGCTCAACGGTCCACTCTCTCACCCGTCCCGGACGGGTCGGCGCTTTCCGGTGCGGTGTCCGGCGCAGGGTCACTCGGCTGCTCCGGGTCGTCTGCCCCGGAGGCGGAGTCGGACTCCTGCGGGAGACGGCCCTCGGGTGCCCCGGGGTTCCCGGGATCGGCCGGGTCCTTCGCGGCCGTGTCGGGGCCGTCGTCCTCGGGCTGCCGGGCGGCGGCGCGCTTGCGCTGGGTGTACATCCGGAAGCCCGCGAGGACGAGGAGCAGGACGCCGCCGCCGATGACCAGCATCACGGTGGGGGTGACCTCGGTGACCTTCACATCGAAGGTGACAGGCTCGCCGTAGGCGCGGCCGTCCTCGGTGTACAGCTGGGCGACGACCGCGACGCGGCCGTTGGCGTTGGCCGAGGTGGTGAACTTCACCGACTGGCTGTGCCCGCCGGAGATCTCCACGGGCTGCTCGTAGTAGGCCTTGCCGCCGATCTCCAGTCGGGTGGGCATGGTCGACTCCAGGCGCAGCACCAGATGGCCGACGGGCTGGACCAGGTTGTTCTGGACCGTGACCGGGATGGTGGCGCTGCGGCCCGAGAGCTTGGTCTCGGACTTGTCGATCAGCTTCACCTGGACGGCCAGCTCGTCGAGCCACGCCTTCACGCCGTCGCGATAGTCCTCGGCCGCGCCTCGCTCGCCCCGCCAGGAGGTGGACATGTCCCGGTTTATGGCCCGTCCGAACGGGGTGACGACGCGGGACTGGTCGCTGAGGATCACACGGAAGTTGTCGAGCTTGGCCTGGGTGCGGGTGATCTGCTCGAAGGCCGTGCGGGGCAGCTCCTGCCGGCGCAGCGAGGAGGGGTAGGCGGACGCCGGGGGGATACGGGTGGTGGCGGCCGGGTCGGGCTTGTCCTTCGAGGTCGCGGTGAGGTCCTGGGGCTGGGCCCAGGTGCCGCCCTGGAGGGCCTTCACGGCTGCCGCCATCGCCTGCGCCTGGCTCGCCGTGGGCATGCGCTGCGGGGCGACGAGAATGCTGCGCTGCTTGTCGGTCTGTGTGTTCACTTCCAGGCTCTGGGCCAGGAACCGCTGCACGGCCAGAGTGGTCGCGCCCGCCTTCGTCAGGTCGCCCTCGAACGCGGTGGACAGCCGGCTGTCGGCGACCACCACCGTGGTGCCCCCGCCGACCGGGCGGGCTGCGGACGGCGTGTACGGCAGCCCGGCGGTCTCCTGGAGGCTGTCGCTGCGGGCGATCACCCGGTCCGCTCCGGCGGAGGTCGCGACCTTCATGATCGACCGGTCCACGGCGCCCTCGACCGGCCAGGCGAAGTCGGTGCTCGGTGTGACGTGGAGCACGGTCTTGACGGTGGTCGCGGCGACGTCGGTGGCGTCCTTGAGGTGGCTGAGCGAGCCGGTGACGCTCGTGCCGTGGTGCGCGAGGGAGGCCAGGTCGGGGTCGGCGAAGGGCAGCGCGACGACCTCCTTGCCGGCCACCGCCTTCTGCAGGGCGGCCAGCCACTGCTTCGCGGCCGCCTGGTGCTCGCGCGGGCCGGGCGTGCTCGTGCCGTCCGCGGCCTGGATCCGGTAGTTGCCCACGGCCATCGCGTCGACCGAGGCCAGCAGGTCCGGGTCGATCACCCAGGTGACATCGAGGTCCTTGCCCAGGTCCACCATCTGGGCCAGGCGGCCGCCGGGCACCAGGTCCTTCGCCAGGTCGTCGTCGAGGAACTCCGGTGTCTGGAGATCACCCGCGCCGGTCTTGGCCGTCATGTGGACCGTGGAGAGCAGCGGCCACAGGAACGTCGTCTTCGTCTTCGTGTCGGCGTTCGACGGCTGCCACGGCAGGAAGGTCCGCTGGATGCCGAGCACCCGGGACCAGGGCTGGGCGGAGGTCTCGCCGGAGAGGGCGACCCCGAGCTCGTAGACCCCGTCGTCGCCGAGGTCGAGCTTGTCGACGGGGACGGAGATGCTGAAGTGCTCGGTGACGCCCGGAGCGAGCTTGTCGAACTTCTCCTCGTACTTGTCGCCGACTTCGGCGCCGGTGCCGGCCTGCGGGTCGTCGGAGTGCCGGGCGACGGAGTCGATGTCCGAGCGGGTGGTCAGCTGGGGGCCGACCCGAAGGCCCACATGGGCGTCGGTGACGGCCTGCTTGCCGTCGTTGGTCACCGTGCCGGACACGGTCAGCGTGTCACCGTCCGTGGGGGCACTGGGGCTGAACGAGTCCAGGGAGACGGACACTGTGTCCGAAGAGGCGGCCTGTGCCGGGGCGGCGGCGGGCAGCTGGAGCAGACCGGCCAGCAGGGGCGCGCCGGTGAGCAGTGCTCCGGCGCGCCGCAGCCACCGGCGGGCAGGTGAGGCACTGGTCCCCTGGAAGTCAGCCGCCTCGGCCACGCGCTCGCCCGTCCCTCGTCGTCAGTGGTCGTCGGAATGTGCGTCCACGCATGGTAACGATGCGCGCTGAAGGGAAGTGCCGCGGTCTCCTTCACAAGATCGGCCAAGGGCCGTGACCCGTCCTCTATATCCAGTATCGAGGGGAGAGCGGTCGTACGCCGCAAGAGCTGCGCTTGTGGGGGGTATGCCGGGAGCTGTCCCACCGTTTCGACGGGGTGCCCCGGAGCGCCCGCCCGGCGATGACCGGCACCGGTCACGCCGCCCCCCGGCGCCCGGGCACGTACCCTCTTCTGTTGTGCCGAACCCCAACGAAGACACTCCCTCCGCCCTGAGCCAGGCGCAGCAGCGCGCGGTCGCCGAGCTGCTGCGGGTGGCCCCCGTGGCCGACGACCTCGCCCGCCGATTCCAGGAAGCCGGGTTCTCGCTCGCCCTGGTCGGCGGATCCGTCCGTGACGCGCTGCTCGGCCGGCTCGGCAACGACCTGGACTTCACCACTGACGCCCGCCCCGAGGACGTACTGAAGATCGTCCGGCCATGGGCGGACGCCGTCTGGGAGGTGGGAATCGCCTTCGGCACGGTCGGTGCGCAGAAGGGCGGCTACCAGATCGAGATCACCACCTACCGGTCGGAGGCCTACGACCGCACCTCCCGCAAGCCGGAGGTGTCGTACGGCGACTCCATCGAGGAGGACCTGGTCCGCCGCGACTTCACGGTCAACGCGATGGCCGTGGCGCTGCCGGAGAAGACGTTCATCGATCCGCACGGGGGCCTGGAGGACCTCGCCGCCCGTGTGCTGAGGACCCCGGGCACGCCCGAGGAGTCCTTCTCGGACGATCCCCTGCGCATGATGCGGGCCGCCCGGTTCGCCGCCCAGCTGGACTTCGCGGTGGCTCCCGAGGTCGTGACCGCCATGACGGAGATGGCCGGACGGATCGAGATCGTCTCGGCGGAGCGGGTCCGGGACGAGCTCAACAAGCTCCTTCTGTCCACGCACCCGCGCAAGGGGCTGACGCTGCTGGTCGACACCGGGATCGCCGAGTACGTCCTGCCCGAGCTGCCGGCGCTGCGGCTGGAGAGCGACGAGCACCACCGGCACAAGGACGTCTACGAGCACACGCTGATCGTCCTGGAGCAGGCCATCGCGCTGGAGGAGGGCGGTCCGGACCTCACGCTCCGGCTGGCCGCGCTGCTGCACGACATCGGCAAGCCGCGCACCCGCCGTTTCGAGAAGGACGGCCGGGTCTCCTTCCACCACCACGAGGTGGTCGGCGCCAAGATGACCAAGAAGCGCATGACCGCTCTGAAGTACTCCAACGAGCTGGTGAAGGACGTCTCCCGGCTGGTCGAACTGCATCTGCGGTTCCATGGCTACGGCACCGGGGAGTGGACGGACTCGGCGGTCCGCCGCTATGTCCGTGACGCGGGCCCGCTGCTGGACCGTCTGCACAAGCTGACCCGCTCCGACTGCACCACGCGCAACAAGCGCAAGGCGGTGGCGCTCTCCCGGGCCTACGACGGCCTGGAGGAGCGCATCGCCCAGCTGAAGGAGAAGGAGGAGCTGGACGCCATCCGGCCCGACCTCGACGGCAACCAGATCATGGAGATCCTGGGGGTCGGCCCGGGCCCGGCCGTCGGCAAGGCGTACAAGCACATGCTGGAGCTGCGCCTGGAGCACGGCCCCATGGAACACGGCGCCGCGGTGGCGGCCCTCAAGGAATGGTGGGCCGCACAGAGCTGAGCCGGGCCCCGGCGATGTTTCACGTGAAACGTCCGTCCGGGACGGAACACCGAGGGCCGATGTTTCACGTGAAACATCGGCCCTTTCGCTGTCCTCTCGCGGTGTCCGGACGGGCCCGTCGGCTCAGTGGCGACCGGAGCGGGCCAGGGACGCGGCGATCACGCCGTAGACGACGGCGACCAGCACCACCAGCACCGCTGAGCGGCCGTCCGGTGGAAGCATCAGCGCCGCCACCCCCGCCGCGCCGACGAAGGCGACGTTGAAGAGGACGTCGTACACGGCGAAGACGCGACCGCGGAAGCCGTCCTCCACACACGCCTGGACGATCGTGTCCGTGGCGATCTTGGCTCCCTGGGTGATCAGCCCCAGGACGAAGGCGGCGATCATGAGCGGTGCGGTGGCGAACGGGAGCCCCAGGACGGGTTCCAGCACCATGGCCGCGCCGGAGCACACGACGATCCAGCGACGGGGGCCGAGCCGTCCCGCCGCCCAGGGCGTCACCACGGCCGCCGCGAAGAACCCGGCACCGGACAGCGCCAGTGCGACCCCCAGTAGGCGCAGTCCCTCGCTGGGGTTGTCGGCCAGGGCGTACCGGCAGAGCATGAGCAGCAGCACGAGGAGCGCCCCGTAGCAGAAGCGCATCAACGTCATCGCGGCCAGGGCCCAGGCCGCCTCGCGGCGACGGGGGGCCGTCAGGTGGCGGAGGGCCGCCGGCAACTCGCGCGCGGTGCCGGCGAGCGCCGTGCCGAGACGGGGACGGGCCGGGCGCCGGTCGGGACCGAGGAGGCCGGGGGCCAGGCGCAGGGACGCGAGGCTCGCGGCCAGATACAGAAGGGCTCCGCACAGGACCACCGCCGCGTCCGAATCCGCCGCCACCATCCGTACGCCGAAGGCGAGGCCGCCTCCGGCGGTGGCGGCGAGGGTGCCGGCCGTCGGGGAGAGCGAGTTGGCCAGCACCAGGCGCGGGGCGTCGACGACCCGGGGCAGGGCGGCGGAGAGCCCGGCGAGCACGAAGCGGTTGACGGCCGTGACGCACAGCGCGGAGCCGTAGAACAGCCAGTCGGGGGCACGGCTGGTGATCAGCACCGCGGTGGCCGCCGCCAGCAGGGCCCGCAGCAGATTGCCGTGGACGAAGACCTGCCGGCGCCGCCAGCGGTCCAGCAGGGCACCGGCGAACGGGCCGACCAGGGAGTACGGAAGCAGCAGCACGGCCATGGCCGAGGCGATGGCCGCGGCCGAGGTCTGTTTCTCGGGGGAGAAGACGACGTACGCGGCGAGCGCGACCTGGTAGACACCGTCGGCGCCCTGGGACAGGAGGCGGACGCACAGCAGGCGCCGGAAGTTCCGCAGGCCCCACAGCAGGCGCAGGTCACGTACGACGGGCATGGGCGACAGCCTCACACACGCGGAAGGTCCCCGGGTCACGTGGCCCGGGGACCTTCACAGCCCTGGCAGGAGCGTTTCGTGCGAGCGGTTCTCAGCGCCTCAGCGCTCGACCTCGCCGCGGATGAACTTCTCGACGTTCTCGCGGGCCTCGTCATCGAAGTACTGGACCGGCGGGGACTTCATGAAGTACGAGGAGGCCGACAGGATCGGGCCGCCGATGCCGCGGTCCTTGGCGATCTTCGCGGCGCGCAGGGCGTCGATGATGACACCGGCGGAGTTCGGGGAGTCCCAGACCTCCAGCTTGTACTCCAGGTTCAGCGGGACGTCACCGAAGGCGCGGCCCTCCAGGCGGACGTAGGCCCACTTGCGGTCGTCCAGCCAGGCCACGTAGTCGGACGGGCCGATGTGGACGTTCTTCTCGCCGAGGTCCCGGTCGGGGATCTGAGAGGTGACGGCCTGGGTCTTGGAGATCTTCTTGGACTCCAGGCGCTCGCGCTCGAGCATGTTCTTGAAGTCCATGTTGCCGCCGACGTTCAGCTGCATCGTGCGGTCGAGGATGACACCGCGGTCCTCGAACAGCTTCGCCATGACGCGGTGCGTGATGGTGGCGCCGACCTGGGACTTGATGTCGTCACCGACGATCGGGACGCCCGCCTCGGTGAACTTGTCCGCCCACTCCTTGGTGCCGGCGATGAAGACCGGAAGGGCGTTGACGAAGGCGACCTTGGCGTCGATGGCGCACTGGGCGTAGAACTTCGCCGCGTCCTCGGAACCCACGGGCAGGTAGCAGACCAGGACGTCGACCTGCTTGTCCTTCAGGACCTGGACGACGTCGACCGGCTCCTCGGCGGACTCCTCGATGGTCTCGCGGTAGTACTTGCCGAGGCCGTCGAGGGTGTGGCCGCGCTGGACGGTGACACCGGTGCTGGGCACGTCGCAGATCTTGATGGTGTTGTTCTCGGAGGCGCCGATGGCGTCCGCGAGGTCCAGACCGACCTTCTTGGCGTCGACGTCGAACGCCGCGACGAACTCGACGTCGCGCACGTGGTAGTCACCGAACTGCACGTGCATCAGGCCGGGCACCTTGGACGCCGGGTCGGCGTCCTTGTAGTACTCGACGCCCTGCACCAGCGACGCGGCGCAGTTGCCCACGCCGACGATGGCTACGCGAACCGAACCCATTCCGGTTGCTCCCTGTGTGTACGAGTGAGGCCCTGACTGGGTCTCACGTGGCGGTGTCGTCGGGCGTATCCGTGCGGGGGGCCTCCCCGCGACGGGGCAGGCCGCCCGTCGATCCAGTGGTGGTGTCCTGCTGAGCGGCCCCCCCGGACGCGGAACCCCTCAGGTCCCGCCCGGCCCGCTCGCTCTCGATGAGCTCGTTCAGCCAGCGCACTTCGCGCTCCACGGACTCCATCCCGTGGCGCTGGAGCTCGAGCGTGTAGTCGTCGAGGCGCTCCCGGGTGCGCACCAGTGAGGCGCGCATCTTCTCCAGGCGCTCCTCCAGGCGACTGCGCCGGCCCTCCAGGACGCGCATGCGCACATCGCGGGAGGTCTGCCCGAAGAAGGCGAACCGCGCGGCGAAGTGCTCGTCCTCGTAGGCGTCGGGGCCGGTCTGCGAGAGCAGTTCCTCGAAGTGTTCCTTGCCTTCCGCCGTCAGCCGGTAAACGATCTTGGCGCGGCGTCCGGCGAGGGGAGCGGCGAGGGCGTCGTCATGCGTGTTCCCGGGCTCCTCGACCAGCCAGCCGCTGGCGACCAGCGTCTTGAGGCAGGGATAGAGCGTCCCGTAGCTGAACGCACGGAACACACCCAGCGACGTGTTCAGCCGTTTGCGCAGCTCATAGCCGTGCATCGGGGACTCCCGCAGCAGGCCGAGCACGGCGAACTCGAGGATGCCGGAACGTCGGCTCATCGTCGCCTCCTCCCGGCCCCGCGGGGCAGTCCCGCAGGTCTCGCCGTGCCTGTCAGCGTCTTATCTCGCGCTGATGTATCGGTTCGATACATCACGACGATAGAACGGCTCGTCACATGCGACAAGGGGGACGGCGGTGAACGGGATCACATCACCGATTCGTAGGAGGCAAGTTGCCTGTTTTGGGGTGAACTTCGGGGCTCAGCAGGTTTTGGCGATGCGTAGTCTGTGCGGCATGGACACCACCGGGAACCGCGTGACGCCTGGGGAGCGTCCACCTCCCCGGTGCAGTACGGGTGGATGCGGAACCGACCACATCCGTACTTCGGGGGGACCGGAAACCAGCCGCCGTTCCAGGCGCGCACGGGTGCGCCTGCCCGAGGAGTAATCGTTCGATGAGCGAGCACCGTCGCAAACCGCCGCAGCCGCAGGAAGGCGGACGTGCCGCGGCCCGACGCGGCCAGTCCGGCTCGTCCTCCGGTCGCCGTGCGGCACCGCGAGGCGCCACCGGGTCTCCTGCCGACTCCTATGGGTCCCGTTCCTATGAGCCGGCGCCCCCTGGCCCGGGGGGCGAGGAGCGACCCTACGGCGGCCGGGCCGAGGCACGCCGCGCCGCGCAGAGAGGCGGCCGGCGCAGAGGGGCCGACCGCCCGGGTTCCGGCGGACCGGGCGGGGCGACCGGTCCCGGACGCGGCAAGGGCCGCGCGTCGACGGCACCCGGCAAGAAGCGGTTCATCGACTACCCCCGGGCCGGCAAGGACGGCTGGCGGCGCTGGGTGCCGTCCTGGAAGCTGGTCAGCGGGCTGTTCGTCGGATTCGTCGGCGCCCTGGTGGTGATGGTCGGCGTCGGCTACGCGATGGTCTCGATCCCGAACGAGAACGACGCGGCGAAGTCGCAGAACAACGTGTACTACTGGGCCGACGGCACCCAGATGGTGGCCACGGGCACCGGCGTCAACCGGCAGAACGTCAGCATCGACCAGATCCCCCACGCGATGCGGTGGGCGGTGATCTCGGCCGAGAACAAGTCGTTCTACGAAGACTCCGGCGTCGACCCCATGGGCATCGCGCGCGCCATGGCCAACATGGCCCGGGGCGGTCAGACGCAGGGTGGCTCGACGATCACCCAGCAGTACGTGAAGAACACGTACCTGAGCCAGGAGCAGACCGTCACCCGCAAGTTCAAGGAGATGTTCATCTCCATAAAGGTGGGGACGAAGCTCAAAAAGAACGAGATCCTCCGGGGCTACCTCAACACCTCGTACTTCGGCCGGGGCGCGTACGGCATCCAGGCCGCGGCACAGACCTACTACGGCAAGGACGCGGTCGACCTCAAGCCGAGCGAGTGTGCCGTCCTCGCCGCGCTGCTCAAGGGCCCGACGTACTACGACCCGGCGGGCAACCAGGACCTCGACAAGGCAGCGTCCCCGCAGGCCAACGAGAAGCGCTCCAGGGAGCGCTGGGCCTGGATCCTCGGCGAGATGCACAAGGACAAGCACCTCAGCGACGCCGACTACCAGAAGGCCATCGCCCAGTACCCCAAGCCCGACGGACGCAAGGCGACCAGGGGCATGACCGGCCAGGTCAGCTATCTGGTCGACACGGCGAAGAAGTACGTCCTCGCCCACTCCGACATCACCGAGGCGCAGTTCGACCGGGGCGGCTACCAGATCTACACGACCTTCGAGAAGGACAAGGTCAGCGCGCTGGCCAAGGCCGTGAAGAGGGTGCGGGACGAGAAGCTCGATCCGGAGCACTGGGAACGGGACAAGTACGTCCAGTTCGGCGCGGCCTCGGTGAAGCCCAAGGACGGCGCGATCGTCGCGCTGTACGGCGGGGACGGCTACGAGAACGGGCACTTCACCAACAACGCGGACTCCTCCGGTGTCCCCGTGGGCTCGACCTGGAAGCCCTTCGTGCTCGCCGCCGCCATGGAGTACGGCACGTACAAGTCCGATGGGCAGGGGATCTCCCCGCTGAGCAAGTACAACGGCAACGACCACCTCAAGGTCCGCAAGCCGGACGGGACGTACTACCTCAACAAGGACAACTCTTTCTTCTTCCAGAACAACGAAGGCCCTCGCCCCTGGGGCTACATCACCCTGCGCAAGGCGATGGAGCAGTCCATCAACACTCCCTTCGTGCAGCTCGGTGTCGACGTGGGGATGTCCAAGGTCCGGGATGTCGCCCGGCGGGCCGGCATCCTCGAGCAGAGCATGTCGCCGGACCTCAACCCGTCCTTCGCCATCGGTACCTCCACGCCCAGCGCGATCCGCATGGCCGACGCCTACGCGACCTTCGCCGCGTCCGGCCGGCAGACGGACCCCTACTCCGTGACCGCCGTCAAGTACAACGGCTCGGACGCGCCCAGCTTCGTGAAGCCGAAGCCCGCGCCCAAGGAGGCGATGGACCCCAACATCGCCAACAACATCACTGACGTCCTGGAGAACGTCATCCAGAACGGCACGGGAAAGAAGGCCCTCGAGCTCGGTCGCACGGCGGCGGGCAAGACCGGTACCACCGACAAGAACAAGTCGGCCTGGTTCGTCGGCTACACCCAGCAGCTGTCGACCTCGGTGGCGATGTTCCGTGAGAACCCCAAGGACCACAAGCTCCTGTCCATGAACGGCACCGCGCACACGGACTCCATTCACGGCGGTGACATCCCGACGCAGGTGTGGACCGACTACATGAAGGCGGCCCTCAAGGGCATGAGCGACCCGGGCTTCCCGAAGGCCTCCCCGATCGGCACGGTCCAGGACCAGGCGGGGGCTCCCTCGCCGACTCCGAGCGTCATCCCGACGCCGAGCCGGTCCGCGAGCGACACGCCGACCCCGACCCCCAGCAAGGAATCGACCACGCCGTCCCCCTCGGCGAGCGATACCTGCGGCGTCGGGTCGGGCGACCACTGTGAGGACAACGGCAACGGCAACGGAACCGGTGGCGGCAACGACGGCGGTATCGGCGGCGGCAACGACGGCGGTGGCGGCGACGGCATCGGAGGCACGGAAACGGGCGGCACCACCGACGGAGGCACCATTCCGACGCCCTCCGGCACGGAGAGCCCCGGATCCGGGAACAGCCGGGGCAACGGCAACGGCAATGGCAACGGCAACAACGGCGGAGGCTGGTTCGCGGGCCAGGAGGGTTAGCCCGGTTCCCGTTGATTGGCGCGGTATGGGGCGCCAGGAGTGTTTCACGTGAAACATGGGCCGTCGCACCCACGAGGTGCGGCGGCCCTTGGCGTATCCCTGGACGGGTACGGCTTCTCAGACACGTACGGCAGGATGTGCCCCATGCCCAGTGCAGAGACGACGCCCGCGAGCCAGCACGAGCCCGAGCCCGTGCGGCCCGCCGCGGCAGAACCGGTGCAGCCGACGCGGGAGGACGAGGTCGCCGCCGCCGGCAGTGAGCTGATCGGCGGCCCCCTGGGGCGGCGCGCCCTGCTCGGGACCTCCTGGTGGACTCCGGTGCGGGTCGTTGCGCTCGTGGCGATCGGCATGTTCGCCCTCGGCCTGGTCCAGAAGGCGCCCTGCTACAACGGCGCCTGGTTCTTCGGCGCGAGCAGCCAGTACACGCACGCCTGCTACTCGGACATCCCGCACCTCTACCAGGGCCGCGGATTCGCCGATGATCTCGTGCCGTACTTCGACAAACTCCCCGGCGACATGGACTACCTCGAATACCCGGTGCTCACCGGGCTGTTCATGGAGGTGGCCTCCTGGCTGACCCCGCACAGCGGTTCCATCCAGCACCAGGAGCGGTGGTACTGGTTCGTCAACGCCGGGATGCTGATGGCGTGCGCCGCCGTCATCGCCGTGTGCGTGGCCCGCACCCATCGCCGGCGCCCCTGGGACGCCCTGCTGGTCGCCCTGGCGCCCGCCTTCGCCCTCACCGCGACGATCAACTGGGACCTGCTCGCGGTGGCGCTGACGGCCGCCGCGATGCTGATGTGGGCGCGGGGGCGTGCGCTGGCCTTCGGCGTCCTCCTGGGTCTCGCCACGGCCGCCAAGCTGTATCCCTTCCTGCTGCTCGGCCCGCTGCTGGTGCTGTGCTGGCGGGCCGGCAAGTGGCGCGCGTTCTTCCAGGCCCTGGCGGGCGCGGTGGGTGCCTGGCTGGTGGTGAACCTGCCCGTGATGCTCACGCACGACGCGACGGGCTTCCACATCCGCGAGGGATGGGCGAAGTTCTACACCTTCAGCAAGGAGCGCGGTGTCGACTTCGGCTCCTTCTGGCTGATCTGGGCGCAGAACTCCAGCGACCCGCCCACCACCGGGTTCGTCAACAACGCGGCCACCGTGCTCGTGGTGCTGTGCTTCCTCGGCATCGCCGCCCTGACGTTCACCGCACCGCGCCGGCCGCGCTTCGCCCAGCTGGCCTTCCTGATCGTGGCCGCCTTCATCCTCACCAACAAGGTCTACTCGCCGCAGTACGTCCTGTGGCTGGTACCGCTGGCGGTCCTCGCCCGTCCCAAGTGGCGGGACTTCCTGGTCTGGCAGGCGTGCGAGGTGGCGTACTTCCTGGGCATCTGGATGTACCTCGCCTACACGACCAGCGGGGACGCCCACAAAGGACTGCCCACGCAGGGCTACCACTGGGCGATCGCGGTGCACCTGCTGGGCACGCTGTACCTGTGTGCCGTCGTCGTACGGGACATCCTCATGCCGGAACGGGACGTGGTGCGCCGGTCCGGGGACGACGACCCCTCGGGCGGGGTGCTCGACGGGGCGCCGGACGTCTTCGCGCCCGGCGCGGCGGCGGTCGGTCCGCCGGAGCAGGACGCCCGGTTCGGGACGCCGCCGGTGGACTGGGGCCGCCCCGGAACACCGTCCCCCGGCGACCGCTCGCTCTGAGAGCCCCGCGCACCCGACGGCGCGCGGGCACACGGAAGGCCGTATCCGCACTGCGGATACGGCCTTCGCGCTGCCGGGACCGCCTCAGCGGTCCACGATGCGGTCGAACTGGGTCGTGGTGTGCCGCAGATGGGCCACCAGCTCGTCGCCCACGTGCGGCTCGGGGGCGTCCGAGGGCACGAACAGGATCGACACCTGCATGTGCGGCGGCTCGGCGAACCAGCGCTGCTTGCCGCCCCAGACGAACGGGGAGAGGTTCCGGTTGACCGTGGCGAGGCCGGCCCGGGCGACCCCCTTGGCGCGCGGCATGACGCCGTGCAGGGCCTTCGGGGCCTCCAGGCCCACACCGTGCGACGTCCCTCCAGCGACCACCACCAGATAGCCGTCCGAGGCCGCCTTCTGCTGCCGGTAGCCGAACCGGTCGCCCTTCGCCACACGCGTGACGTCGAGGACCGCACCGCGGTACTCGGTGGCCTCGTGGTCCCCCAGCCACAGCCGCGTGCCGATACGCGCGCGGAAGCGGGTCTGCGGGAACTGCTGCTGGAGCCGGATCAGCTCCTCCGCCTTGAGGTGGCTGACGAACATCGTGTGCAGCGGCAGCCGGGCCGCGCGCAGCCGGTCCATCCAGCCGATGACCTCCTCGACGGCGTCCGAGCCGTCGGTGCGGTCCAGCGGCAGATGGATGGCGAAGCCCTCCAGCCGGACGTTCTCTATGGCCTGGTGCAGCTGCGGCAGTTCGTGCTCGCTGACGCCGTGCCGCTTCATCGAGGACATCACCTCGATGACGACCCGGGCGCCCACGAGGCCGTAGACGCCGTCGACGGACGACACCGAGCGGACGACCCGGTCGGGCAGCGGGACGGGCTCCTCGCCGCGCCGGTACGGCGTCAGCACCAGCAGATCACCGCTGAAGAAGTCCTTGATGCGCGCGGCCTCGTACGTGGTGCCGACGGCGAGCAGGTCGGCACCGAGCCGAGTGGCTTCCTCCGACAGCCGTTCGTGTCCGAAGCCGTAGCCGTTGCCCTTGCAGACCGGGACGAGCCCCGGGAACTGCTCCTGCACATGCTTGTGGTGCGCCCGCCAGCGCGCGGTGTCGACGTAGAGCGTGAGCGCCATGGCCGGACCCGGGACCTTTCTCGTGGCTGGGGTGGATCAGAGAGGGAAAAGCTGTGAAGGCTATGGAATCAAACGCCCACGCGACTCAGCGGCGCGACATGTAGATGTCGAGCGCCTTGTGGAGCAGCTTGTTCAGCGGGAAGTCCCATTCGCCGAGGTACTCGGCAGCCTGACCGCCGGTACCCACCTTGAACTGGATCAGACCGAAGAGGTGATCGGTCTCGTCCAGGGAGTCGGAGATGCCCCGCAGGTCGTACACGGTGGCGCCCATCGCGTAGGCGTCGCGCAGCATCCGCCACTGCATCGCGTTCGACGGCCGGACCTCGCGTCCGATGTTGTCGGAGGCGCCGTAGGAGTACCAGACGTGCCCGCCGACGATCAGCATCGTCGCCGCGGAGAGATTCACGCCGTTGTGGCGCGCGAAGTACAGCCGCATGCGGTTGGGGTCCTCGGTGTTGAGGGCGGTCCACATGCGCTGGAAGTACGACAGCGGGCGCGGCCGGAACTGGTCACGGACCGCCGTGATCTCGTACAGCCGCTGCCACTCGGGCAGGTCCTGGTAGCCGCCCTGGACGACCTCGACGCCGGCCTTCTCCGCCTTCTTGATGTTGCGGCGCCACAGCTGGTTGAAGTTCTTGTGGACCTCTTCCAGGGAGCGGTTGGCCAGTGGCACCTGGTAGACGTAGCGGGGCTGCACGTCACCGAAGCCGGCACCGCCGTCCTCGCCCTGCTGCCAGCCCATGCGTCGCAGCTTGTCCGCCACCTCGAAGGCGCGCGGCTCGATGTAGTCGGCCTGGAGGTCGCGCAGCCGCTTGACGTCCGGGTCCTGGATGCCCCGCTTGATGGTGTCCGCGTTCCAGCGACGGATGATCACCGGCGGACCCATCTTCACCGAGAAGGCGCCCTGCTGCTTCAGGTGCGCGAGCATCGGCTGGATCCAGTCGTCCAGGTTCGGCGCGTACCAGTTGATGACCGGGCCCTCGGGCAGGTAGGCGAGGTACCGCTTGATCTTGGGCAGCTGGCGGTAGAGGACCAGACCGACGCCGACCAGGTGTCCGCTCTTGTCGAACCAGCCGAGGTTCTCCGAGCGCCACTCCGCCTTGACATCGGCCCAGGCCGGGACCTGCATGTGGCTCGCCGCCGGCAGGCTCTGGATGAAGGCCAGATGCTGCTCGCGACTGATGGTCCTCAGGGTCAGGGTCATTCGGGGCGCTCCTCGGGCTGGTGTGTCCCCATGGGTTCAGGGGCTCCGGCTCTCGCGCCGAAGCCTACTGCGCCTCGCGAGCGCCCCGACTGGGCATACGGGCCTTCAGCCCGGGGAGTCAGCCGACGACACCGCCGAACAGACCACCGTGCGCCATGCCGATCAGGAAACCGACCCCCGCGGCACCGAGGCCCAAGATCAGGCCGAAGCGCTGCCGCGTGGTCACCGAGATCCACTGGCCGTACACGCCGGTGCACAGCGCCACCAGGCCCGCCCACGAGGTCAGCAGGTGGAGGCTGTGGAAGAAGGCCGTGACGAAGGACAGCACGCCCAGGGCCAGCGTCACCGCCATCAGGGCGTCCTGCAGCGGATGAGGCTTGCCGTCCGAAGCGAAGAGGGAACCGGCTGTGTTGGGCTGCAATGCCTGTGCCATGGGCACCTCCTGCGGAAGGCGGCGCGTCGTAGCGCCGCACACACCCGTTGTGTACAGATTGTCCGGCCCGACGGCCGGATTTCAACCGGAAGCGGGTGTGCGGGTAGTCTGTACCGTCTGCACTGGTGTCTGCCCAGGCCTGTCCGGGTCACACTGACCGGCCCCCCTCGGGGGAATCCCGATTGTCAGTGGCGGCCGATACCGTTGCGTACGCATCACAACCCTCCTGCCACGGAACGACCGTGGCCGCTGAGTCCAAAGGAGGTGGGTTCCACATGCGTCACTACGAGGTGATGGTCATCCTCGACCCCGATCTCGAGGAGCGCGCTGTCTCCCCGCTGATCGAGAACTTCCTGTCCGTCGTCCGTGACGGCGGCGGCAAGGTTGAGAAGGTCGACACCTGGGGCCGTCGTCGTCTCGCCTACGAGATCAAGAAGAAGCCCGAGGGCATCTACTCGGTCATCGACCTGCAGGCCGAGCCTGCGGTCGTCAAGGAGCTCGACCGCCAGATGAACCTGAACGAGTCGGTCCTCCGGACCAAGGTCCTCCGCCCCGAGACCCACTGAGCCCCGCGCTCAGCTGATCCCGGGATTCGAGTAGCAGCAACCAAGCAGCCAGAGCAGCAAACCCGCCGAGAGGTTCCCCCATGGCAGGCGAGACCGTCATCACGGTCATCGGCAATCTTGTCGACGACCCCGAGCTGCGCTTCACCCCGTCCGGTGCGGCGGTCGCGAAGTTCCGCGTCGCGTCCACTCCCCGCACCTTCGACCGCCAGACGAACGAGTGGAAGGACGGCGAAAGCCTCTTCCTGACCTGCTCGGTCTGGCGCCAGGCGGCGGAGAACGTCGCCGAGTCGCTTCAGCGAGGCATGCGCGTCATCGTGCAGGGCCGGCTGAAGCAGCGGTCCTACGAGGACCGCGAGGGCGTCAAGCGCACGGTCTATGAGCTGGACGTCGACGAGGTCGGCCCCAGCCTGCGCAACGCCACGGCCAAGGTCACCAAGACCGCCGGTGGCGGTGGCGGTGCCCGCGGTGGCCAGGGCGGTTACGGCGGCGGTGGCGGCCAGGGCGGCGGCTGGGGCGGTGGCCCCGGCGGCGGTCAGGGCGGCGCTCCGGCCGACGACCCGTGGGCCACCGGCGCTCCCGCCGGTGGCGGCAACCAGGGTGGCGGCGGCTGGGGCGGCGGCTCCGGCGGCGGTGGCGGCTACTCGGACGAACCCCCCTTCTAAGCCTTCGGGCCAGGCCTTCCGGGCCGGTCCGGGCCGAGGGCGGGTCGTACCCCCACTTCTTGATCACACAGGAGAATCACCATGGCGAAGCCGCCTGTGCGCAAGCCGAAGAAGAAGGTCTGCGCTTTCTGCAAGGACAAGGTCACGTACGTGGACTACAAGGACACGAACATGCTGCGGAAGTTCATTTCCGACCGCGGCAAGATCCGTGCCCGCCGCGTGACCGGCAACTGCACGCAGCACCAGCGTGACGTCGCCACGGCCGTCAAGAACAGCCGTGAGATGGCGCTGCTGCCCTACACCTCCACCGCGCGATAAGGGAAGGGTGACCGACTCATGAAGATCATCCTCACCCACGAGGTCTCCGGCCTCGGTGCCGCGGGCGACGTCGTCGACGTCAAGGACGGTTACGCTCGCAACTACCTGATCCCGCGGAAGTTCGCTATCCGCTGGACCAAGGGTGGCGAGAAGGACGTCGAGCAGATCCGTCGCGCCCGTAAGATCCACGAGATCCAGACCATCGAGCAGGCCAACCAGGTCAAGGCCCAGCTCGAGGGCGTCAAGGTCCGCCTGGCCGTCCGCTCCGGCGACGCCGGCCGTCTCTTCGGTTCCGTCACCCCGGCCGACATCGCGTCCGCGATCAAGGCTTCCGGTGGCCCCGAGGTCGACAAGCGCCGCATCGAGCTGGGCGCTCCGATCAAGACCCTGGGCGCCCACCAGACGTCCGTGCGTCTGCACCCCGAGGTTGCCGCCAAGGTCAACATCGAGGTCGTCGCGGCCTGACCGCCGCGTGATCGCAACGCTCGTCGGAGTCGTTGAGAGGGGCCGCATCTGTGCAGGATGCGGCCCCTTCGGCATGTCGGCGCGTCCCTTGCCAGGGCGGTCACCGCGGCATGTTTCACGTGAAACGGTCAACGGGAACGATGTGGCCGGCGGATCGGCCGGGTGATCACGTGTCCGGTGACGCGCGACGTCAGCGGGTCGCGCCGGTGACGATCCAGCGGCCGGACCGGGTCCGCAGCCACAGCGTCAGCATGCGGACCGTCATCATCAGGGCCATCGCCGCCCAGACCGCGGTGAGCCCGCCGCCGAGCGTGGGCACCAGCAGGGCCACCGGGGCGAACACCGCCAGGGTGCCGACCATGGCCCAGGCCAGATAGGGGCCGTCGCCCGCGCCCATCAGCACCCCGTCGAGGATGAAGACGATCCCGCAGACGGGCTGCGCAAGCGCCACGAGCAGCAGGGCCGGCAGCGCCGCCTCCTTCACCCCGGAGTCGCCGGTGAACAGCGGGAGGAAGATCGGCCGCGCGACCACTACGAGCACGCCCAGAACGACTCCGGTCGCGACGCCCCACTGGACCATGCGACGGCAGGCCTGGCGGGCCCCCTGGGCGTCGTCCGCGCCCAGGTAGCGGCCGATGATGGCCTGTCCCGCGATCGCTATCGCGTCGAGCGCGAACGACAGCAGGTTCCACAGCGAGAGGACGATCTGGTGCGCGGCGATGTCGGCATCCCCGAGCCCGGCCGCGACCGCCGTGGCAATCATGATCATCGCGCGCAGGGAGAGCGTACGGACCAGGAGGGGAACGCCGGCCTGGGCCGAGGCGCGGATACCGGCGGCGTCGGGCCGGAGGGAGGCGCCGTGCCGGCGTGCCCCGCGGACGACCACCGTCAGATATACGGCGGCCATGCCGCACTGCGCGATGACCGTGCCCCAGGCCGAACCGGCGATGCCGAGTCCGGCGCCGTAGACGAGTCCGGCGTTGAGGGCGGCATTGGCGACGAAGCCGGCGATGGCGACGTAGAGCGGTGTCCTGGTGTCCTGGAGACCGCGCAGGACTCCGGTCGCGGCCAGCACGATGAGCATCGGGGGGATGCCCAGCGCGGAGATGCGCAGATAGCTGGTGGCGTAAGGGGCCGCGGTGGGCGAGGCACCGAAGAGGTCCACGATGCCGGGGGCCAGGGGCAGGACGACGGCGATGACGGCGGTGCCGAGCAGCAGGGCCAGCCAGATGCCGTCCATGCCCTGCCGGATCGCCGCCGGGAGATCACCGGCGCCGACCCGGCGGGCCACGGCGGCGGTGGTGGCGTAGGCGAGGAAGACGAACACGCTCACGGCGGTGGTGAGGAGCGCCGAGGCGACGCCGAGACCGGCCAGTTGGGCGGTCCCGAGGTGGCCGATGATCGCACTGTCGGCCATGACGAAAAGGGGCTCGGCGACGAGCGCGCCGAAGGCCGGGACGGCGAGCGCGACGATTTCTCGGTCGTGCCGCCGCCGGGTGGCCTGGGGGATGTCGGGAGCCTGTGTCATGCGCATCAATCTAATCGTCCACAGGTAAGTGATACAACTGCCTTGTGATCCTTACCTTTCGTCTCGGGCCGTGTCCTTTCGGGCACCGTTCGAAGCGATCTTGGCCCTACCGGGCAAGTTTTTCTTCTGCACAGCCGGTGGATCGCAAATGACCAGGTCAGGGGTGTGTCGCCGGCAAGATCGAGGGCTTGTTCACAGGGCTGTCCACCGGGTCGTGCACAGGTTTCGGCGAGTTCTCCACAGCATCGGGGCGGTCGTCCACATGGCCTGTGGATAACCAGATTGGCTGACGGTGCCGACGGGCCTACCGTGGTGCGGCGCCCGCTCCTTCCCACGGGCCGGCGAGTGACCCTCTTCCGGCTCGGGAACCGTCACAAATCCGACGCGCGAGAACCGGAGTCGGGCTTCTCGATTTGTCAGTGTCGTGCCGTACAAAAGAGGCCACGGCGAGGTCCGCCGTGCGGACGGGAGGAGGTGGCTCGGTGAGCATTTCCGAGCCCTTGGACGATCCGTGGGCCGACAGCGGGCCCAGCGATCGTCTGCCGGCCTCCCGCCGGCGGGGTGACGGCGGCCGGGGGCGGGACGAGCAGCACGACCGGGGCCGGGAGAACGGCACCTGGGACGGCGGAGCCTCGGCCTTCGAGCGGGTGCCGCCGCAGGACCTGGACGCCGAGCAGTCCGTGCTGGGCGGCATGCTGCTCTCCAAGGACGCCATCGCCGACGTCGTGGAGATCCTCAAGGGCCACGACTTCTACAAGCCCGCGCACGAGACGATCTACCAGGCCATCCTGGACGTCTACGCCAAGGGCGAGCCGGCCGACCCGATCACCATCGCCGCCGAGCTGACCAAACGCGGCGAGATCAACAAGGTCGGCGGGGCCGCGTACCTGCACAGCCTGGTCCAGACGGTGCCGACGGCGGCCAACGCCGAGTACTACGCCGAGATCGTCCACGAGCGTGCCGTCCTGCGCCGCCTGGTCGAAGCCGGTACGCGCATCACACAGATGGGGTACGCGGCCGACGGCGACGTGGACGAGATCGTCAACCGCGCCCAGGCCGAGATCTACGCCGTCACCGAGCAGCGCACCAGCGAGGACTACCTACCGCTGGGCGACATCATGGAGGGCGCCCTCGACGAGATCGAGGCGATCGGCTCGCGCAGCGGCGAGATGACGGGCGTACCCACCGGGTTCACCGACTTCGACTCCCTCACGAACGGCCTCCACCCCGGGCAGATGATCGTCATCGCGGCCCGTCCCGCCATGGGTAAGTCGACCCTCGCGCTGGACTTCGCGCGCGCCGCGTCCATCAAGCACAACCTGCCGAGCGTGATCTTCTCGCTCGAAATGGGCCGCAACGAGATCGCGATGCGTCTGCTGTCCGCCGAGGCCCGGGTCGCCCTGCACCACATGCGGTCCGGCACGATGACGGACGAGGACTGGACGCGGCTCGCCCGGCGGATGCCGGACGTGTCCGCCGCACCGCTCTACATCGACGACTCCCCGAATCTCTCGATGATGGAGATCCGGGCCAAGTGCCGGCGTCTGAAGCAGCGCAACGACCTGAAGCTCGTCGTCATCGACTACCTCCAGCTGATGCAGTCCGGCGGCTCCAAGCGCGCCGAGAGCCGTCAGCAGGAGGTGTCGGACATGTCCCGTAACCTCAAGCTGCTCGCCAAGGAGCTGGAGATCCCGGTCATCGCGCTCTCCCAGCTCAACCGCGGCCCCGAGCAGCGCACCGACAAGAAGCCGATGGTCTCCGACCTGCGTGAGTCCGGCTCCATCGAGCAGGACGCCGACATGGTCATCCTGCTGCACCGCGAGGACGCGTACGAGAAGGAGTCCCCGCGTGCGGGCGAGGCCGACCTGATCGTCGCCAAGCACCGAAACGGCCCCACGGCCACCATCACGGTCGCCTTCCAGGGCCACTACTCCCGCTTCGTGGACATGGCCCAGACCTGACGCCCTGCTGGTTCAGGGCCTCATATCTCGTGTCGGAGTCTCACGGTCGATGTCGGATGAATGCCGGATACGACATCGCTGTGAGACTGGCCCGGCATCATGGCCTGGTGACCACATGGATGCGTTGCTACTGGGACGAGGAAGACACCTGGTTCTACTTCGAGGTCGACGCCGAAGGCTGGGTGATCCGGCAGGTCGAACTCGAAGGGCCTGAGCTGAACCCGATCGCAGCAGCCTCCCTCGCCGAGTGGCAGCGGGACCGCGACGCGGGCCGCCTCGGTGATTACGACAGCAGATTCGGGATCACTGCCGAGCTGCCCGTCCCGGAATGGGAAGGCCACGACCCCGAACAACTCACCTTCGAGGAGTTCGAGGATGTCTGGGGCCCTGCCCGACAGCAGATCGCATCCCGGCCCAGCTGACCTCTCGGCGCCGCACCGGCTTCTTGGCATCATCGCGACATGACCCCGCCCCTTCCTCGCACCGTCCGAGCCGTCGACACCGCTCAGCTTCTGGACCTGGCCCAGGAGGCCGCCATGCATGGCTTCAGCCAGCGGCTCCCGGTCGACTGGCTGCGAGAGCACCTCGCCGCAGAAGCGACGCACTACCTGTTCCCGACCCTCGTGCAGCGGCTCACGCACCGTCCCGAGGTGCCGCTGCAGTGGAGGTGCCAGCAACTGCTGACCGTCAGCACCGGTGAGCAGATCTGGGGCCTCCTCGACGTCCTTCCCGACACCTTCGGCAAGATCCCGGAGACCTTGGACACGGAGTCCGAGAAGGACATCGTCAATCGCATCGAGCAAGCGGTGAAGGTGCGGGAGTGGATGGAACGGACGGTCACCGATGCAGGTTCAGGAGGTCCGGCGCAGTCGACTGGGCAGTCTGAGGCAATGACATCGATCTGAGACAGCCGCCTGCCGACACGTTGTGAGACTGAGGGGGAACGTTCAGGTCACAGCGTCGGCGCAGGACACCGAAAGTGAGAACCTACAGCTGGTCATGTGAGCCCTGATCCGGTGATGGTTCCAGGGTTCCGGCGCACGGCACGCGCCACTATGGTGGGCCGATGTCGTCGATCAAGCAGTTCCAGGTCACTTTCGACTGCGCGGAACCGGAGCGTGTTGCCCGTTTCTGGTGCGAGGTGCTGGGGTATGTCGTGCCGCCACCGCCGGAGGGGTTCGCTTCCTGGGACGATTTCGATCGCTCGCTGCCGCCCGAGGCCCAGGGGTCGCGGTTCGCGTGCGTGGATCCCTCGGGAGTGGGCCCGCGGCTGTTCTTTCAGCGTGTCCCCGAGGAGAAGGTCGTCAAGAACCGGGTGCACCTGTGCGTGCGGGTCGGCACCGGACTCGTGGGGGAAGAGCGCCTGGCCGCGCTCGAAGACGAGTGCGCACGGCTGATCCCGCTCGGCGCGGTCCGCGTGCGGCTGTTGTACGACGGCCATGACTCGTGCATCGTGATGCAGGACATCGAGGGCAACGAGTTCTGCCTCGACTGACGGGCCGCTGATGCCCGGCGCGGGCAAATGGATTCGACGGCCGTCGTGGTCACGGGGTGGACTGGGCGCATGACGACACATCAGGAATCGCTGCTGCCCGGCACGCAAAGGGCGTTGCTGCACCGGATCGCCGTCGCGCAGGCGGAGGGGCGGGCCCCGTCGCTGGTGGCCGCCGTCGTACGGGACGGGCGGGCAGTGTGGCACGGGGCGCGGACCTCGGTGGACGGTCACGGGCCGGACGAGACCGTGCAGTACCGGATCGGGTCCATCACCAAGACCTTCACCGCCGTACTGGTGCTGCGCCTGCGGGACGAGGGCCTGGTCGACCTCGGCGATCCGCTGGAGAAGCATCTGCCGGGCACCGGCGTGGGGGAGGCGACCATCGCGGAACTGCTCGCCCACACCGCGGGGCTGGCGGCCGAGTCACCCGCGCCCTGGTGGGAGCGGACGCCCGGCTCGCTGCGGCCGGGGCTGAGCGATGTGCTGGGCGAGCAGCCGCTGTTGCATCCCGCCGGGCGACGGCACCACTACTCCAATCCGGGGTACACCCTGTTGGGCGCCCTGGTGGAGGAGGTGCGCGGTGCTCCCTGGGAGGAGGTGCTGCGCGAGGAGATCCTGGACCCGCTCGGCCTGCACCGGACGAGTACGCACCCCCAGGCTCCGCACGCGGGCGGCTGGGCCGTGCACCCATGGGCCGACGCGATGCTGCCCGAGCCGATGGAGGACCTGGGCCGGATGGCGCCGGCCGGCCAGCTCTGGTCGACCAGCGGTGACTTGGCGCGGTTCGCCGCGTTTCTGGCCCGGGGAGACGACCGGGTCCTGAGCGCTCGGTCGCTGGAGGAGATGCGGACGCCGGCCGCACCGGCCGAGAGCGCGGACGTGGTGGACGGGGTCACGTACGGCCTCGGATTGCAGATCCAGCACCGGGACGGCCGGCTGCTCGTCGGGCACTCGGGTTCGCTGCCGGGATTCCTGGCGAACCTCACCATCAGCGTCGCGGACGACGTCGCCGCGGTGGTGCTCGCCAACTGCACCAGCGGACCGCTCCTGGGTGCCGTGGCGGCGGACCTGGTCCGGATCGTCGCCGAGACGGAACCCCGTATCCCCGAACCCTGGCGACCCCTGCGTGAGGTCGGCCCGGCGGTGCTGGAACTGGTGGGGCAGTGGTACTGGGGCACCCACGGCGTCGGCCTGCGCGCGACCGCCGACGGCCTGCTTCTCCTGGCGCCGCTGACCGGAGGAGGCCGCAGGGCCCGCTTCCGACCCAACGGTGACGGCACCTGGACCGGGCTGGAGGGCTACTACGCGGGTGAGCTGCTGCGGCCCGTACGGCGCCCGGACGGGGCCGTGAGCCATCTCGACCTCGGCTCGTTCGTGTTCACTCGGCAGCCGTACGACCCTCAGGCCACGGTGCCCGGAGGAGTGGACCCGGAGGGATGGCGGGGCATCGGCTAGTTGCGAGCCGGTCAGGGGTGTGTTTCACGTGAAACACACCCCTCTGGCCGTTATGGCGCTCCGGAGCGTGTTCAGAGCGGCAGCTTGAAGCCCTCGTGCGAGGCGGTGAAGCCCAGCCGTTCGTAGAAGCGGTGGGCGTCGGTGCGGGTCTTGTCGGACGTCAGTTGCACCATCCGGCAGCCGAGCCGCCGGGCGGTGTCGACCGCCCACTCGATCAGATGGCTGCCCAGCCCGCTGCCCCGCTCGTCGGCGTGGATGCGCACGGCCTCGATGAGCGCGCGGGTGGCCCCCTGGTGCGAGAGCCCGGGGATGATCGTGAGTTGCAGGGTGCCGATGACCCGGCCCTCGCGCACGGCGACGACCAAGTGCTGGTTCGGGTCGGCGACGAGGCGTGCCAGCGCGGCCCGGTACGGCGTCAGGTCGTCGGGCGACTCGCGCTGGGCCCCGAGCGGATCGTCGGCGAGCATCGCGACGATCGCCGGAAGGTCGCCGGCGGCCGCGGCGCGTATCTCGAGATCTCCCATACGCGCACCCTATGCGGGCATGTTCAGCGACTCCACCACCCGGACCAGCGGCACCAGTTCGGGGTTCCTCGCGGCGTCGTCCAGGGCCTCGCGCAGGGCGGCGTCATTGGTGGGCCGCGCCTCTTCCAGCAGGCGCAGACCCGCCTCGGTGACGTTGGTGTAGATGCCGCGCCGGTCGGTGGGGCAGAGGTAGCGCTCCAGCAGGCCGCGGTCCTCCAGCCGGCTCACCAGGCGGGTGGTGGCGCTCTGGCTGAGCACGACCGCGTCGGCGACCTGCTTCATCTGCAGATGTCCGCCCTCGCCGGCGTGCTGCCTGCTGAGCACATCCAGCAGCGAGTACTCGCGCACGCTCAGATCGTGCTTGGCCTGCAGGGCGCGCTCGATGTGCGCCTCGATCCTTCCGTGCAGCGCAGAAAGGGCGCACCAGCCCTGCGCGAGGGCGGTGAGCGCTGGGTCCGTCGCTGTCATTGGCGTTTCCTCCGTCCCGGAGCGGCTCACACCAGAGTAGAGCACCAGCGCAATAGTCGGCGTTTGCCAGTACCCCGCGTGTGCAACTATTGTGGACGCACGCAAAGCGCTCCTGCAATCGTTTGGGAAGGTGTACCCCCACATGCCTCTCGCGCTTCTGGCCCTCGCGATCGGGGCCTTCGGCATCGGAACGACCGAGTTCGTGATCATGGGTTTGCTGCCCGAGGTCGCGGGCGACTTCGGGGTCTCCATCCCCACGGCGGGCCTGTTGGTGACCGGCTACGCGCTCGGCGTGGTCATCGGTGCCCCGATCATGACCGTGCTCGGCACCAAGATCTCGCGCAAGCGCATGCTGATGCTGCTGATGGGCCTCTTCATCGCCGGGAACCTGCTCTCCGCCCTGGCCCCCGCTTTCGCGATCATGCTTCTCGGACGAGTGATCGCCTCCCTCGCCCACGGCGCCTTCTTCGGCATCGGCTCGGTCGTCGCCGCCGAGCTGGTCGCACCGGACAAGAAGGCCGGCGCCATCTCCATGATGTTCACGGGCCTGACCGTCGCCAACGTCATCGGCGTGCCGCTGGGCACGCTCATCGGCCAGAGCGTCGGCTGGCGCGTCACCTTCGGCATCGTCGCCTCGCTCGGCGTCGTCGGTCTCGCCGGTATCGCCAAGCTCGTTCCCGAGCTGCCCCGCCCGCAGGGCGTGCGGCTGCGCCACGAGCTGGCCGCCTTCAAGAACGCCCAGGTCCTGCTCGCCATGGCGATGACCGTCCTGGGCTTCGGCGGAGTCTTCGCGGCCATCACCTACATCGCGCCGATGATGACCCACATCGCCGGGTTCTCCGACGGATCGGTCACCTGGCTGCTGGTCCTGTTCGGCCTCGGCATGGTCGGCGGCAACCTCGTCGGCGGCAAGTTCGCCGACCGGGCCCTGATGCCGATGCTGTACATCTCCCTGGGCGCCCTGGCCGTCGTCCTGGCACTGTTCACGCTCACCGCCCACAACAAGATCGCGGCAGCGGTGACCATCGCGCTGATCGGCGCCCTGGGCTTCGCCACCGTGCCGCCGCTGCAGAAGCGCGTCCTCGACCAGGCCCACGGCGCCCCGACGCTCGCCTCGGCGGTGAACATCGGCGCCTTCAACCTGGGCAACGCCCTGTCCGCCTGGCTCGGCGGCGTCGTGATCTCGGCCGGATTCGGCTACACGTCCCCCAACTGGGTCGGTGCCGCCCTCGCCGCCGCCGCCCTCCTCCTCGCCGTTCTCTCGGCCGCCCTGGAACGCCGGGACGGTACCCACGGCACCGTGGTCGCCTCCGGTGCGCCCGCCGGGCGGCGGGCCCCCGTCCACCACTGAGCCCCCGCACTCCGGGCGCTCCCACCCTCAGACGTCCGTGCCGGGACGCCGTCCCGGCACGGCAAGTACTCACCCCAGCACCATCCAAGGAGACAGCTCCATGAGCACCACCGCCGTCGCCCCGCTCACCACCGAGGACGCTGAACTGCTCGTCGCCTCGGCCCGTCGGGCGGCCGAGGACGCCGGAGTCACCGTCAGCGTCACCGTCCTGGACGCCGGTGGCCACCTGCTCGCGTTCCGCCGGGACGACCGGGCCGTGCTGATCTCTGGCGAGACCAGCACCCGCAAGGCCTACACCGCCCTCCAGCTGAACGCGCCCACCGCCGATCTCGTCGACGCCGTCCAGCCCGGCGGCCTCTTCCACACCCTGCCCACCGCCCTCGACCGGCCCCTGCTGTTCATCGCGGGCGGCCTCCCCGTCCACCGGGACGGCCGGCTGATCGGCGCCATCGGCGTCGGCGGGGGAGCGCCGGAGCAGGATCACGGCTTCGCCACCGCGGCCGTACAGGCGCTCGTCTGACCGGGCAACCGATCCGGTGACGCAGGCCCCGCCGTTCAGAACGGCGGGGCCTGCGGGCGTTCGTACGCGGTCAGCCCGCGGCGACGGTCAACGGTGCGAAGCGCCGGGTCCAGTCCCCCGGCAGGTCCGGGATGCCGTAGGTCATCACCGAGTTGAACGCCACGGAGGCCAGCCCCCGCTCCTTCGCCCAGGCCAGCAGTTCCTCGTGGCGCACGTCGATGTCGGTGCGCAGCGGACGCTCGGTACGGGCCGCCAGCGAGGCGATGAGTGCCTTGGCGGTCTCCGTGTCCCGGGCGATCAGCGGGCCGACGACATAGGTGTCCATGTTGGGCCACGCGGCGGTGTAACCGATGAGCCGGCCGGCCTCCTCCGCCACCCGCAACTGATCGGCGAAGGCGGGCAACCGGGTGATGAGAGGCGTCCGATCGGCACCGAACACCTCCTCGTCGAGGCGCACGATCGCCGGGAGGTCCTCCGCGGTGGCGGCGCGCGTGACGACCCCCGACTCCGGGCCGCCGGAAGCGAAGCGGCCCATCAGCATCTCGGCCCGGCCCGTCACCTTGAAGCCCAGTTCCTCGTAGAGGGGCCGGCCATTGGGTGTGGCGTGCAGGGTCAGCGGGGTCGTCCCCATGGCGGAGACGACGTGCCGCATCAGACGGCGTCCGACCCCTTGGCGGGCATGCCGTTCCGCCACCAGGACCATGCCGATGGCACCGAGATCCGGCCGCCCCCACCCGCCGTACTCCGTGACGACGCACGCGGCGACGAGACCGCCCTCCGGGTCGTCGATGCCGTACCCCTTTCCGGCGGTGAGGAGGAAGCCCCACTTGTGTTCCTCGCGTGGCCACCCCCGGTCTTCGGACAGGTCGGCGCAGGCGGTGAGATCGCGAAGCGTCAGACGGCGGATGGGCAGAGTGGTGAGGGAAGGAGTCGGCACGCAGGTCAGGCTGTCCGAACGGCGCCCCTGCCGTCCACCTGTTTCGATGCAGACGCACGTGCTTTTGGCCATCTGATGGCCATCCGTACAACCATCGGACAGCTGTCCGGTGTTTCACGTGAAACACCGCAAGCGCACTAGCCTCAGCGCCATGACCAGACTCCACCTCTTCGACATGGACGGTACGTTGCTGCACGGGACGACCGCTCCCCTGGAGATATCGCGCCAGCTGGGCCTGGAGGCCGAGACGGTGGCATTGGAGCGGGCGATCGCGGACGGGCGGATCGGTCCGCCGGAGTATGCCGCGCAGGTGTACGACCTGTGGGCCGGTCTGACCGACGCGCATGTACGGGCCGCGTTCGAGGCAGCTCCCTGGCTGGCCCGGATCCGTGAGGTGTGGGCGGAGATCAGGAGTGCGGGTGAGTACTGCGCGGTGGTGTCCCTCTCGCCGTCCTTCTTCGTCGAACGCCTCCTGGACTGGGGTGCCCACGCGGCCCACGGCTCGCGATTCCCGGCCGTGCCGTTCACCGAGCCCGTCGACCCGTCAGGAGTGCTCAACGCCACCGCCAAGGTGACCATCGCGGAACGGCTCTGCGCGGAGTTCGGAGTGACCCGCGCGGACTGCGTGGCGTACGGCGACTCGGCGTCGGACAAGGAGCTGTTCGCCGTCGTGCCGGTGTCCGTGGCGGTCAACGCCGATGCCCACGTGGCCGGCCTCGCCACCCACTCCTACGCGGGACGGGACCTGTGGGAAGCCTATGAACTGGTCGGGCCGGCACAGTAGTGCGCGGACCGCGCGACTCGGTGGAGGTTCTGCTCGTAGGCGCGTACGTCCCTCTCACCCGAGGTCGGGGGCGTGCATGGCACGGACGCCCTCGATGTTCCCGTCCAGGTAGTGACGCAGGGACAGCGGGACGAGGTGCACGGAGGCGATCCCGACACGGGTGAACGGGACACGGACGATCTCGTACTCGCCGACCGGTTCGTCCACCTCGGGACCGTGCCGGAGGGCCGGGTCCATGGATTCCAGTCGGCAGACGAAGAAGTGCTGGACCTTCACGCCGGTCGCGCCGCCGTCCTCGCCGATGTGCTCCACCGTGTCCACGAAACACGGCACCACGTCGGTGATCTTGGCGCCGAGTTCCTCGTGCACCTCCCGGTGCAGGGCGTCAACGACGGTCGAATCCCCGGGCTCGACCCCGCCACCGGGAGTGACCCAGTAGGGATCGATGCCGGGCTTCGTGCGCTTGATCAGGATCAGGTCGTCACCGTCCAGGAGAACGGCGCGGGCGGTGCGCTTGACCACGGGTCGGACGGTCATGGGAGAAATGTGGCCCCGCTGGTTCCACGTGAAACATCACAAAGCGCCACGGGCGGACCGCTGTGCGTGCACCCCACCCGAGCGGCGCCCCGCGCACGGGGGCGAAGGACCGCGCCGTTCGCCGGCCGTCGGACAAGCGCCAACCGGAGAAATGCCGACAGATCTCTGGCGCTACCGTGACTGGACACTGACGCGGAGCCAACTAGCCTTGCCAGGGCGGACCTTCACTCAGGACCGCAGGCGGTCCGAGCCGCGAGGGGGGGAGGCTCGGACCGTCCCGGAACTCGGCGGCCGCCGGGAAGGACCTACTCGGCGGACTCGTCCAGAGCCCGCAGGATGTCGGCCACCAGGTCATCCGGGTCCTCGGCACCGACGGACATCCGGATGAACCCCTCCGGGACGTCGTCCCCGCCCCAGCGGCGGCGGCGTTCGGCCGTGGACCGTACCCCGCCGAAGCTCGTCGCGTCCTCCACCAGGCGCAGGGCCTCGAGAAAACGCTCGGCCCGTGCGCGCGTGGGCAGCGTGAAGGACACGACACAGCCGTAGCGGCGCATCTGCCGCGCCGCGACCGGGTGCGAGGGGTCATCGGGCAGGCCCGGGTAGCGCAGACCGGAGACCTCGGGCCGCTGTCGCAGGGCCTCGGCGACCGCGAGGGCGGTGGCGTTCTGCCGGTCGACGCGCAGCTGGAGCGTGGCGATGGACCGGTGCGCGAGCCACGCCTCCATGGGCCCGGAGATCGCGCCGACGATCTTGCGCCAGCGGCGTACGGCGGCCATCGCCTCGGCGTCGCGGCCGGCGACATAGCCCAGCAGGACATCACCGTGCCCGGTGAGCTGCTTGGTGCCGCTGGCCACGGAGAAGTCGGCGCCCAGCTCCAGCGGGCGCTGCCCGAGCGGGGTGGCGAGGGTGTTGTCCACGGCGACCAGCGCGCCACGCGCGTGTGCCGCCTCGGCCAGCCGCCGGATGTCGCAGACGTCGAGCCCGGGGTTCGACGGGGACTCGATCCACAGCAGCCGCGCCCCGTCGAGCAGCTCCAGCTGGGCGTCGCCTCCGGTCGGCGCGGTACGCACCTCGATGCCGTAGGCCTCCAGCTGGGCACGGACCAGGGGCAGCACCTGGTAGCCGTCGGAAGGCAGCACGACCGCGTCACCGGCGCGCAGCTGCGAGAACAGCACGGCGGAGATCGCCGCCATGCCGGAGGCGAACACCAGCGTCTCGACGTGCTCCTCCCGTCCGGGCGCCTCCAGCTCGCCTATGGCCCTCTCCAGCAGGGTCCAGGTCGGATTGTCGTCCCGGCCGTACGAGTACGGTCCCGTCACCTCGCCGGGCAGGTGGAAGTGCGCCGCGAACACCGGGCCGGGCAGGGTCGGCTCGTGCTTGACCGGCTCGGGCAGGCCCGCCCGTACCGCGCGCGTGCCATCGCCCGTGCGGCCCTCGTCCTTCGTGTCCTCGCTCATGCGGCCCGTCCTTCCAGTTCGTCCTGTACCGCGGCGAGCAGCCCGGTGCTCGCCGCCTCCACCATCTCAAGGCACTCCTCGAAGCCGTCCCGGCCCCCGTAGTACGGGTCGGGTACGTCGAGACCGGCGCCGGCACCAGGGTCGTAGGAGCGCAGCAGGCGGATCTTGCGCGCGTCCTCCTCGGTGGGCGCGAGCCGGCGCAGGGCCCTGAGGTGCTCGGTGTCGAGGGCGATCACGAGGTCGAGCCGGGCGAACCACGACGGCAGGAACCGGCGGGCCGTGTGCTCGCTGTCGTAGCCGCGTTCCTCGAGGACGGAGACGGTGCGCGGGTCGGCCGGCTCCCCCTCGTGCCAGCCGCCGGTGCCGGCGCTGTCGACCACCACCAGGTCGTCCAGACCGGCCTCCGCCACGCGCGCGCGAAAGACGGATTCGGCCATCGGGGAGCGGCAGATGTTGCCGGTGCACACGAAACAGACGCGGTAGGTCATGGCGCGCTCAGTCCTCGTCGGGCAGGACGACATGCAGCGCCCAGGAGACGACGGAGATGATCAGGCCGCCGATGACGGCCGTCCAGAAACCCTGCACGTGGAAGCTGAGATCGAGCTTCCCGCACACCCAGGACGTGAGCAGCAGCATCAGCGCGTTCACCACCAGGGTGATCAGGCCGAGGGTCAGGATGAACAGCGGGAAGGTGAGCACCTTCACGATCGGCTTGACCAGCCAGTTGACCAAGCCGAAGATCAACGCGACGACGATCAGCGTGCCGGCCTTCTTGGCGGTGCCGTCACCGGTCAGGGTGATCTTGTCGAGTGCCCATACCGCGACCGCCAGGGCCCCCGCGTTGGCGATCGTCTTGACTAGGAAATTCCTCATGTGTCTGATCGTGGCAGACCGGGCCGGGCCCGGCCCGGTCGGCGGTGAGCGGACCGCGAGGAGCAGGGGAACGGCGAGCAGTGAGGCGAGGACGGCGGCGGCGATGAAGGCATTCCGGCTGGACGACCTGGAGGCGGAACGCGCCGCCAACGAGGGTGCTTACCTGCAGTTCCTGCGCGAGCGGAACATGTCGGTCGGTCTGTACGCCCTCGACGCGGGCGACCACGACCCGCAGAAGCCGCACCACCAGGACGAGGTGTACTTCGTGGTCAGCGGCCGGGCCTCGCTCACGGTCGGTCTGGAGACGACCCAGGTGGCGCGGGGCAGCGTGGTGTACGTGCCCGCCGGGGTGCCGCACAAGTTCCACCACATCAGCGAGGACCTCAGGGTGCTCGTCGTGTTCTCTCCCCCCGAGGCGTGAGCCGGCCCCCGCGTTCCCTAGGGGACAGGTCAGGGCAGGACAAGGGATGCGAGGGCCCCGCTCGGACCCCTCGCGGCCCTAGCATCGAGTGCGTACTACAGACAACGCATGAGAACGCAAAGGACGAGGCGATGCGAAAGATCTTCGCGGGGCTGCCGTGGTGGGTGAAGTGGGTCGCGGTGCCGGTCATCGCCCTGGTCGTGTTCGGCGGCCTGATAGCGAGTGTGGTCGGATTCGTGATCGGCCTCCTCTTCAAGCTGCTGGTGTTCGTCGCGCTGGTGGGCGGACTGATCTACATCGTGCGGAAGTTCACGGGCAGTTCCTCGTCGCGCGGCGGTTGGTGAGCCACCCGGCCGCCGGTCAGCAGTGACGGGGGCGGTTCCCTCGGGGGAGGGAAGTTTCGGCCCGGGGCGGTTCCGGCGCGGTGGCGGACGGTTAAAGTCCGGAACCCCCCACAGGCTCCGGCTCCGTGGGCGGCGTCCCCTCCCCGTGCCCTTCCCCCTCGCACGGGCTCCCCTCGCGCTTCGGGAGTGACCCCTTGGCCATCGTCGACACCGCACCGGCGGCACCGCACGCACCCGCCGTCGCCCCGCGCCCCTGCGCAGCCCCTCTCCAGCGGCCACCGGCCCCGCTCGTCCCCGGCCAGGTCTCCGCACCTACGGCGGCCGGCCCCGGCCTCCCCTCCGCCGCGGACGCCTGCGGGCCACCGTCCTTCGCCGGCCGGCCGGCACCGCGGTCCGACGCCGCGTCCACCGCGACCCTCATCGGCTCCGTCCAGCGCGCCATGCGCCTGCTGGAGACCGTCGCCTCGCACGCCTACGGCGCCCCCGCCAAACAACTCGCCCGCGAGACCGGGCTCGCCCTGCCCACCACCTACCACCTGCTGCGCACCCTGGTGCACGAGGGCTACCTGCACCGGGACAAGGGGCTGTTCTTCCTCGGTGACGCAGCGGAACGCCTGGCGCGAGGTGGAGCCCAGCAGAAACGTCGCAGCATGGTGACGGACACTCTCGCGCACTGGCGCGATTCCATCGGTGTTCCGGTGTACTACGCGATGTACCGGGACGGCGAGATCGAGGTCATGTGCGTCTCCGCCTCCCCACAGGCCCCGGCGGTCGAGGAATGGGCGGACTTCCGCGAGACCGGCCATGCGCACGCCATCGGGCAGTGTCTGCTCGCCCAGCTGGACGAGGACGCGCGCCGCGACCATCTCGCCCGGTACCCGGTGCGGCCCGTCACGCCGTACACCGTGCGGGACGACGACGCGCTGCTGCGGCGGCTGGCCCGGACCCGCCGGATGGCACCGACGGTGGAACGCCAGGAGTACGCCGTCGGGACGGTCTGCGCGGCGGTCCCGATCACGGTCGGCACCACCGCGGCCACCCTGGCCATCTCACTCCCCGCCGACCAGGCCGACCGGCTGCTGCCCGCGGCCCGTCGGCTGCAGACGGAGATGGGGCGCCATCTGGGGTCGCTCACACTCTCTATCAGTATCTGAAAACTCACTCCTTGTAATTCATCGTGTACGTTCAGCAAGATTTGAGCACGGTCAGAGGGATCGATCCCGGCCAGTCGACGTCATATGACGGGGTAGTCAATGCGCGAGTCCGTACAGGCAGAAGTCATGATGAGTTTTCTCGTGTCCGAGGAGCTCTCCTTCCGCATCCCGGTGGAGTTGCGCTACGAGACCAGTGATCCGTATGCCGTGCGGCTCACCTTTCATCTGCCCGGCGACGCCCCCGTGACCTGGGCCTTCGGGCGCGAGCTGCTGGTCGACGGAGTCGGCCGTCCGTGCGGGGAGGGAGACGTGCGCATCTCCCCCGCCGATTCCGAGGTGCTGGGCGAGGTGCTGATCCGTCTTCAGGTCGGCGGCGACCACGCCCTCTTCCGCTCGTCGACGCCCCCGCTCGTGGCCTTCCTCGACCGCACGGACAAGCTGGTGCCACTCGGTCAGGAAGGCGCACTCGCCGACTTCGACGCGCATCTGGACGAGGCGCTGGACCGCATCCTCGCCGAGGAGCAGAGCGCCGGCTGAGGTGTCACGGCACGGGGGTGCTCCGCCGGTCCCGGGCGGGGCTGCGCAGGAACGCTTCTGCGCGACGGGCGCCGGTCCCGTCGGCGCTCACCGCTTCCGGCGCCGGCCCCGGCCGCCGCGCACCGGCGAGGCGCGGACCCCGAGGGGAGCCCCGGCCGCCCCGGCGCCCGGGGCGGTCCGGTCGGCGGACACGACCAGCGCGGCCAGCGCCGTGGTGACCGGGACCGAGGCGACCAGGCCGATCGAACCCACCAGCGTGCGCACGATCTCCTCGGCCACCAGCTCGCTGTTGGCCACGGTACCGACGCTGCTCTGCGCGATCGAGAACAGCAGCAGCAACGGCAGCGCGGCGCCGGCGTAGGCCAGCACCAGGGTGTTGACCACGGACGCGATGTGGTCGCGGCCGATCCGGATGCCCGCCCGGTACAGCCCGCGCCAGCCCATCGACGGATTCGCCTCGTGCAGCTCCCAGACCGCGGACGTCTGGGTCACCGTCACATCGTCCAGGACACCGAGCGAACCGATGATGACCCCGGCCAGCAGCAGACCGCTCATGTCGATCGACGGATACAGGCCGTGGATCAGGCCGGTGTTGTCGTCCGTGTTGCCGGTCAGCGCGGCCCAGCCGATGAACAGGGAGCCGAGCACACCGATCAGCGCCAGCGATGTCAGCGTGCCGAGCACCGCCACCGACGTACGGGCCGACAGGCCGTGACACAGGTACAGGGCGATCAGCATGATGGCGCTCGACCCGACGACGGCCACCAGCAGCGGGTTCGAACCCTCGAGGATCGCGGGCAGGATGAACAGCGTCAGCACCAGGAAGCTGACGGCCAGCGCGACCAGCGCCATGACACCGCGGAGACGGCCCACCAGGACCACGGCGACCGCGAAGACCCCCGCGAGCAGCATCATGGGGAACTGCCGGTTCACATCGGTCACCGCGTACTGCAGGTTCTTCGGGGCCGCGGGCTCGTAGGCGACCACGACCTTCTCGCCCTGGTGGAGCTGGCGTGACTGGTCCGGCTGCACGATCTCGGTGAAGGTACGGCCCTGGTCCTTGCCGGTGTCGACCCGGATGGTGGCCTTCTTGCACGTGCCGTCGGCCCGCTGCTGTGCCGAACTGCCCTCTGCGGTGGAGGTGTCGCCGGTCGGGGGGACACCGGAGGCGTTCGCCGAGGCGCAGCTCAGCTCGACGACTCGGGTGACCGTGGCCTGCTGCGTCTGCCGGTCGAAGCCGACGCCGGTGCGCTTGTGGGCCGGGGCCTGTCCGGGCCAGAGCACTACGAGGCCGACCAGGACCGCCGCGGTGAACGGGACCAGGATCGCCGCGATGACCTTGCGCAGATGCTGGGAGACGGGAGCCGCCGGGCCGTGGCTGTGGCTGTGGCTGTGACCGTGCGCGTGACCGTGCTCCGGCGCGGCCTCCTGACCGCTTCCGGGCGCCTCGTGGCCGCGCCCGGTGCCCTGTTCGGAGCCGGCCGCGCGGTGCGGCTCGGGGGGCTGGTAGGGGTGCTGCTCCATGCTGGTCACCGCCCGATCATCCCAAGAACGCAGGGGGCCCACTGTTCACCGCGCCCTACATGGCGCTAGCGTGGAGGCACCTTTGCACACGCGGGAGCTCGGAGCACCGGGCTGAGAGGGCGCTGACCTCCGTGGACGCGATGTTTCACGTGGAACGAGCGATGTTCCGCGGGAAACATCGACCGACGGACACCGCTGCGTCGACCGCCGAACCTGTTACCGGGTAATGCCGGCGTAGGGAGTAGGTCTCATGACCAACAAGGACGCACGCACGCCTGTCTCCGCTCAGGACGAGAAGTCCACGGAGGCCGGGAAGTCCATCGGCTGGCACAAGGCGTACGTCGAGGGCTCGCGCCCCGACCTCCGGGTGCCGGTCCGTCAGGTGCACCTCACCAACGGGCAGTCGGTCACGCTGTACGACACATCGGGCCCGTACACCGATCCACTTGTCGAGACCGACGTCCGCAGGGGCCTGCCGCCGCTGCGAGAGAACTGGATCATCGCGCGCGGCGACACGGAGGAGTACCCGGGCCGCCCCGTCCGTCCGGAGGACGACGGGATCAAGCACACCTCACCGCGCGGCGGACTGCGCAACCTGGACGCGGTCTTCCCCGGACGCCCGCGTCAGCCGCGACGGGGACGTCCCGGTCAGGCGGTGACACAGCTCGCGTACGCCCGCCGGGGCGAGATCACCCCGGAGATGGAGTTCGTGGCCGTCCGGGAGAACGTGTCGCCCGAGGTGGTCCGCGAAGAGATCGCGGCGGGGCGGGCCGTGCTGCCGGCCAACATCAATCACCCGGAGATCGAGCCGATGATCATCGGCAAGCGGTTCCTGGTGAAGGTGAACGCCAATATCGGGAACTCGGCGGTGACGTCCTCCATCGAGGAGGAGGTCGAGAAGATGACCTGGGCGACCCGCTGGGGTGCCGACACGGTCATGGACCTGTCCACCGGCCGCAACATCCACACCACCCGTGAGTGGGTGCTGCGCAACTCCCCCGTCCCCATCGGCACGGTGCCGCTCTACCAGGCGCTGGAGAAGGTCGACGGCAAGGCCGAGGAACTGACCTGGGAGATCTACAAGGACACGGTCATCGAGCAGGCCGAGCAGGGCGTGGACTACATGACCGTCCACGCGGGTGTCCGGCTGGCGTACGTCCCGCTCACGGCCAACCGCAAGACCGGCATCGTCTCGCGCGGCGGCTCCATCATGGCCGCGTGGTGCCTGGCGCACCACAAAGAGTCGTTTCTGTACGAGAACTTCGAGGAGCTGTGCGAGATCCTCGCCGCCTACGACGTCACGTACTCGCTGGGTGACGGCCTGCGGCCGGGTTCGATCGCGGACGCCAACGACGAGGCCCAGTTCGCGGAGTTGCGGACGCTCGGGGAACTCAACCGGATCGCCAGGCGTTTTGACGTACAGACGATGATCGAGGGCCCCGGGCACGTCCCGATGCACAAGATCAAGGAGAACATCGACCTTCAGCAGGAGATCTGTGATGAAGCTCCGTTCTATACGCTCGGCCCGCTGACCACGGACGTCGCGCCGGCGTACGACCACATCACCTCCGGCATCGGTGCCGCGATGATCGCCTGGTGGGGCACGGCGATGCTCTGCTACGTCACGCCCAAGGAGCACTTGGGTCTGCCCAACCGGGACGACGTCAAGACGGGCGTCATCACCTACAAGATCGCCGCGCACGCGGCGGACCTTGCCAAGGGCCATCCCGGTGCGCAGGAGTGGGACGACGCGCTGTCCGACGCCCGCTTCGAGTTCCGGTGGGAGGACCAGTTCAACCTCGCCCTGGACCCCGAAACGGCGCGGGAGTTCCACGACGAGACCCTGCCGGCCGAGCCCGCCAAGACGGCCCACTTCTGCTCCATGTGCGGTCCGAAGTTCTGCAGCATGAAGATCTCGCAGGACATCAGGCGGGAGCACGGTGGCAACCGGGCCGAGATCGAGGAGGGCATGGCCCAGAAGTCGAAGGAGTTCGCGGCGGCCGGCAACCGGGTGTATCTGCCCATCGCCGACTGAACCGCCGCCATGAGCGCACCGCGTCGTCCGGACTGACGCGGTGCGCGGCCGGATTCCTGTGCGCGGCCCGGCCGCGCCGGTGTGCGGCCGGCTATTCGGGCCGGTGTTCCGGGCCGCCGAAGTCCGGGCTCGTGTAGTCGGGGCTGGTGTAGTCGGGGCTGGTGTAACTGGGGCGGCCGGGTCCCGTGCCGTCGCCGGGGCTGCTGAAGCCGGGCCGGCCGTAGCCCAGGTGCGGGATGCGGCCGGTCGGTGCCGGCGGTGCCGGATGGTGTGCGCCGGCCGGGCCGGAGTCGGCCAGGGCCTCCTGGAGGAAGGGCAGGATGCCCCGCTCCAGCAGGGCGTTCCGCCAGGCCTCTCTGGCATCCTCCAGTTGCTTCTCGCCCGCCGTGTCCCGGGCACGGGCGTCCGCCGGAGTGCGGTGGCGCAGGGCCGCGAGCAGGAGTCCCGCGGCGGCGACGAGGGCCGTCGCCGCGGTCAGCGCGCCGAACACCCAGCCGGTGGCGAGCAGGGTGCGGGCGAGGGCGTGCCCGGAGCTCAGCGCCCGCAGGACGTAGCCGACGAGCAGGAAGATCGCCGCCGCCGTCCCGGAGAGGACGGGTGCCAGCACGGCGATGACCGCGGCGGCGCCCGCGCCGGTGTCCTCCGCGGCTGCGCCGGTCGCGCCGGACTGGTCCCGCGCGGGGGAACCAGGACCCGGAGTGGCGGAGTCGATGCCGCTCGCCGGGGCGGACAGCGCCGCCTGGCCCCGCGCGTCACGGAGTTCGGCGTAGTGCCGGTACTCGGCCGCGGCCGCCGCCGTGATCAGGGCGGAGGCGTCGAGCGCGATGGCGCGCAGTTGTGTGATCGTCAGCCGCCGTGCGACGGCGGCCAGTTCCGGTCGGTGCGGCGCGGAGTGCAGCACCTCGTCGAGCAGTCGCTCGAATTCCCGGAGTTCCTCGCTTTTCAGATGCTGCGGAACGCTGTTCATCTGCATCCCCCGATGCTCCGTAGGGCTTGGGGCTCGCGCGTCGCCTGCCGTCGGGCAGAAACGGAGGGGAGCCTGCTACGGACAAGCCGATGGTAGAGCCGTGACGGCGCACGGTGACAGGGGATTGCCGGAAATTGCGCTCCGGCCTGCGCGTACGCGGTCTCGGAGGACGCCTGCCCGGGGGAAGCGTCAGTTGTTCAGGGGAAGTTGCTGGACCAGCAGCTTCCCGGCCATGGTCACTCCGCCGTCCATGGCGATGGCGAGCCCGTCGGCGTAGATGTGCGGGCCCTCGACGGCCGGGCCGGTGCCCTCCTCGCCGTCCTCGGAGCCGACCTCGCCGAGGAGGTAGGGGATGGGGCTGTGTCCGTGGACGACGCGTGTGCCGCCGTACGTGTCGAGGAGGGAACGCACGGCGTCGGCGCCGCCCTCGTCGCGGAAGGAGAAGCGCTTGGTGAACTTGCGGAACAGGTCCCAGACCTCGTCGGCGTCGTTACGGGTCAGCGTCTCGCGGACGGTGTCGTTGACCGCCTCGATGGAGTCGCCGTAGTCCAGGTAGGCGGTCGTGTCGGAGTGGACGAGCAGATAGCCGTCGACCACCTCCACGGCGTCGAGACGGGCCATCCACTGCAGATGGTGGTCCTGGAGGCGGTCCATGTCGGTCTTCTGGCCGCCGTTGAGCAGCCAGGCCGCCTGGAAGGTGGCGGTGCCCGCCCCGGAGTTGACGGGGGTGTCGCCGAACCGCTTGGCGCCGAGCAGCAGCAGCTCGTGGTTGCCCATGAGGGCCTTGCAGTAGCCGCCTGCCGCGGCGGCCTCGGCGGACAGCCGCATGACCAGGTCGATGACGCCGATGCCGTCCGGACCGCGGTCGGTGAAGTCACCGAGGAACCAGAGCCGGGTGGTACCGGCGCACCACTGGCCCGAGGCGTCGATCAGGCCCTGTTCCTGAAGGGCGGCCACCAGTTCGTCCAGATAGCCGTGGACGTCGCCGACGACGTAGAGCGGTCCCGGCCCGGTCGCGGGCTGCGGCGCCGGGGCGGCGGGGACCGGCTCCACGGGGACCTGGAGGGTGTCGCCGCGGTTGATGACCGGGAGGTCGCGCTGGGTGGGGGTGTAGCCCTCCGGGTACGCCTCGTCGTCGGCCGGGACCGCGTTGCCGGGGTGGGTGCCACCGGTGTACGGACCGGTCTCGTGCACGTACGCGGGTACCCGGAAGTCGCGCAGCGTCGCCGTCCGCTCCGCCTCGGGTCCCTGACCGGCCCCCTGAGTCATCAGACCCCTCCACCATCGCGCCGCATCTGCACCGCTTCGGACTGCCTGGTCGCAGCGGTCCGCGGTGTCGTGGGGCCCATCATAGGAATGCGCGTCGCGCCGTGTGATGACCCAGGGGTGGTGAATCGGACCAAGACTCCGGTTCATCGCGGCTTTCGCCCCGTTTGGGCAGATGTTCGACTACCTGGCGGCCGACTGATCCCTCGGCCGGCCGTTCTCGTGCCGCACCGGACGCGCCCCGTGCCGCGCCCGCCGGGCCTCCGTGCCGCGTCCGCCGGGCCGTGTCGGCCCTTGGGCCGCATGGGCCGGCCCAAGGGGCTACCGGTCGTCCGGTGTCCGCGGCGGGCTGACCGTCGTGCGCGGGGACCGCCGCTGCGAGGAGGTGCGCACGATCAGCTCGGTCGGTATCACCTGCTCGACCGGCTGCTCGGACTCGACGCCCTCGATGGCGTCGATGAGGAGCTGGACGACGGCCGTGCCGATGCGGCGCGGCTTCAGCGAGAGCGTGGTGATGGGCGGCTCGGTGCTGGCGTACATGGTCGACTCGCTGCAGCACACCAGCAGCAGGTCGTCGGGGACGCGCAGGCCGTAGCGGCGGGCGGCGGCGAGCAGATCGGTGCCGTTGGGGTCGAACAGTCCGTAGACCGCGTCGGGCCGGTCCGGGCGGGCCAGCAGCCGGTCGGCGGCGACGGCGCCCGCGCACGGGTCGTGTGCCGGGTACGCCTCGTAGACCGGATCCTGGCCGACCCGTTCGCACCAGCGCAGGTAGGCGGTGGTGGACAGGTGGGTGTAGGTGTCCGTCGAGGTGCCCGTGAGCAGGCCGATGCGGCGGGCGCCGGCGTCGGCGAGATGGTCGAGGATGCCGAGTACGGCGGCCTCGTGGTCGTTGTCGACCCAGGCGGTGACGGGAAGGGCGCCGGCCGGGCGGCCGTCGGAGACGACCGGCAGTCCCTGCCGGACGAGTTCGCTGACGACCGGGTCCTGGTCGGAGGGGTCGATGACGACGGTGCCGTCCAGGGCCACGTTGGACCAGACGTCGTGGCGTGAGGTCGCGGGCAGGATGACCAGGGCGTAGCCGCGGGCGAGCGCGGCCGAGGTGGCGGCCCGGGCCATCTCCGCGAAGTACGCGAACTCGGTGAAGGTGAAAGGTTCATCCCCGTACGTCGTCACGGTCAGGCCGATCAGACCCGACTTGCCGGTACGGAGGGTGCGGGCGGCCGCCGAGGGGCGGTACCCGAGACGGTCGGCGACCTCGCGGACGTGGCGCCGGGTGGCATCCGGGAGCCGGCCCTTGCCGTTGAGGGCGTCGGACACGGTCGTGATGGACACCCCGGCGGCGGCGGCGACGTCTCTGATGCCCGCCCGGCCCGGCCGGCTGCCTCGACGTGAGGTTTCCGCGCGGCTCACCTGGTGCTTCCCTGCTGCTGTCATGGCGAGCCGATAGTAGGGCCCATGCGGTGGGGTAGCGCGGTCGCATATGCGCACCTTGAGAGGCACGTTTCTGCATGGCTATGTGGCGTCAAATGCCTTGAAAACAAAGGCCGTTGCACGATCCAAGGGTAAGACGTGGTGCGTCGAGGCGTGTGGACCTGCCAAGCGCTCGATGTTTCGAAGAGGTCTCAACTCACCTGCACGGGCGACGCGCGCCAGGGCGCAAGCCACCGGCGCGTAGATATATGTATGACGCGCCCCCCGAATCGCACGCCTTCGTGCGGTGATGCCCTTGATGCCGACGGGAGCCGCGCGTCCCCTGCCGCCCCGGGGCCGGGGGCCCGCGGGGCCGGCAGTGCGGGACCTGTCGCAGCGGGACCGAATCCTCTTAAGGTGAGGAGTATTGGAAGCCGGCGGCGTCGACGGTCCGCCGGTGGTCGCGAGGAGGACTGCGGTGAGCGAGACAAGCCCCAAGCTGCGCGCCGAGCTGGAGGGTATCCCCACCTACAAGCCGGGCAAGCCGGCCGCGGCCGGTGGTCCGGTCGCCTACAAGCTGTCCTCCAACGAGAACCCGTACCCGCCGCTGCCGGGCGTGCTGGAGAGCGTGACCGCGGCGGCCTGCGACTTCAACCGCTACCCGGACATGGCCTGCACCGGGCTGATGAACGAGCTGTCCGACCGCTTCGGTGTGCCGCTGTCCCACCTGGCGACCGGGACCGGCTCGGTGGGGGTCGCCCAGCAGCTGGTCCAGGCCACCAGCGGCCCCGGTGACGAGGTGATCTACGCCTGGCGGTCGTTCGAGGCGTACCCGATCATCACGCAGATCAGTGGCGCACGGTCGGTGCGGGTGCCGCTGACGCCGGGCGATGTGCACGACCTGGACGCGATGGCGGACGCGATCACCGACCGGACGCGGCTGATCTTCGTGTGCAACCCCAACAACCCGACCGGCACGGTGGTGCGGCGCGCGGAGCTGGAACGGTTCCTCGACCGGGTGCCCGGCGATGTGCTGGTGGTGCTGGACGAGGCCTACCGGGAGTTCATCCGCGACCCTGAGGTGCCCGACGGGGTCGAGCTGTACCGGGAGCGGCCCAACGTGTGTGTGCTGCGGACCTTCTCCAAGGCGTACGGGCTGGCCGGGCTGCGGGTCGGCTTCGCGATCGCCCATGAGCCGGTGGCGGCGGCGCTGCGCAAGACGGCGGTGCCGTTCGGGGTGAGCCAGCTCGCACAGGAGGCGGCGATCGCCTCGCTGCGGGCCGAGGACGAGCTGCTGGGCCGGGTCGGCTCGCTGGTGTGTGAGCGCACGCGTGTGGTCGACGCGCTGCGTGGCCAGGGCTGGACGGTGCCGGAGACACAGGCCAACTTCGTGTGGCTGCGACTGGGAGAGCGCACCGTCGCGTTCGCGCAGGCCTGCGAGGAGCACGGGGTGGTGGTCCGGCCGTTCCCGGGCGAGGGTGTGCGGGTGACGGTCGGCGAGGCCGAGGCGAACGACATCTTCCTGAAGGTGGCGGGGGCGTACCGCAAGGAGCTGTGACTCGGCGGTAGTACCGGGGCGCCGCGGGAAGCTGTGACTCCCGGGCGGCACCGGAGCGCCGCAAGGAGCTGGGTGTTTGCGGCAGGATCAGTCCTCGATCAGTTCCACCCGGATGGGGTCGCCGGCGCGTACGGTCGCGAGGAGACCGGCGTCCCCGTCCAGGCCGCCGAGGACGTTGCACGGGCTGGCGAGGCGGCATTCCTCGCCGTGTGAGATCGGCGTGGGTCCGTAGGGGAGGGCGAGGGAGTCGCCCTCCGTCCAGAAGGCCACCGTGCCCGGGTCCACGACCTGGCGGGCGTCCGTTTCACGTGAAACCGAGACACCGGTGTCGAAGTACACCTCCTCACCCCAGGTGCTCGCCGTCGAGGCGAGGGGCAGGGCCTTGGCGAGGGCCTGCGCGGTCGGGGTGCTTGCGTCCAGGGTCGCGGTGATGTGGCCCGCGGGCCACGAAATGCGTATCTGCATGGCGGGCAATTCAACAAGATGTTGAAGTCGCTGCCAAGGTCTTGACACGTCGGCGATAGAGGGGACCCCCCTGGTGCGGCCGAAAATCAGTGCGTCATAATGGCTTGTGAATGTGAACGCGTTCACAAGCGCGTCCCGTTTGCTCCTGTATGCGGGCAACAAACAGGGGCAAACCGCCGCTGACCACGCCGTAGTAAGGAGAGTGACGACGTGGACCTGGCTTTGGCGCCGGAAACACTGGCGCGCTGGCAGTTCGGCATCACCACCGTCTACCACTTCCTGTTCGTTCCGTTGACGATCTCCCTGGCCGCGCTCACGGCCGGGCTGCAGACGGCCTGGGTGCGCACGGAGAAGGAGAAGTACCTCAGAGCGACCAAGTTCTGGGGCAAGCTCTTCCTGATCAACATCGCCATGGGCGTGGTCACCGGCATCGTGCAGGAGTTCCAGTTCGGCATGAACTGGTCGGACTACTCGCGCTTCGTCGGTGACATCTTCGGCGCCCCGCTGGCCTTCGAGGCCCTGATCGCGTTCTTCTTCGAGTCCACGTTCATCGGCCTGTGGATCTTCGGCTGGGACAAGCTGCCGAAGAAGATCCACCTGGCCTGCATCTGGATGGTCTCGATCGGCACGATCCTGTCGGCGTACTTCATCCTCGCGGCCAACTCCTGGATGCAGCACCCGGTCGGCTACAAGATCGACAAGGCGCGGGGCCGGGCCGAGCTGACCGACTTCTGGGCCGTGCTGACCCAGAACACCGCCCTCAGCCAGGCCTTCCACACGCTCTCGGCGGCCTTCCTGACCGGCGGCGCCTTCATGGTCGGCATATCCGCCTACCACCTGGCCCGCAAGAAGCACATCCGCGAGATGAAGACCACGCTGCGACTCGGTCTGATCACCGTGGTCATCGCCGGTCTGCTCACCGCGATCAGCGGCGACACCCTCGGCAAGGTGATGTTCAAGCAGCAGCCGATGAAGATGGCCGCCGCCGAGGCGCTCTGGGACGGCCAGAAGCCCGCCCCGTTCTCGATCTTCGCCTACGGCGACGTGGAGAAGGGCCACAACAGCGTGGCCATCGAGGTCCCCGGTCTGCTGTCCTTCCTCGCCGACGACAACTTCACCTCGTACGTCCCCGGCATCAACGACGTCAACAAGGCCGAGCAGCAGAAGTTCGGACCCGGTGACTACCGGCCCAACATCCCGGTGGCCTTCTGGGGCTTCCGGTGGATGATCGGCTTCGGCATGGCCTCCTTCGCCATCGGCCTGGCCGGGCTCTGGCTGACCCGCAAGAAGTTCATGCTGCCGCAGCACCTGAGGGTCGGTGAGGACGAGGTGCCGCACCTGGTGCTGTTCAAGAACCAGGCGCTCGGCCCGAAGCTCACCCCCTGGTACTGGCGCATCGCGACCTGGACGATGGCCTTTCCGCTGATCGCCAACTCCTGGGGCTGGATCTTCACCGAGATGGGCCGCCAGCCGTGGGTCGTCTACGGCGTCCTGCAGACCCGGGACGCGGTCTCCCCCGGTGTCTCCCAGGGTGAGGTCATCACCTCGATGGCCGTCTTCACCGCGCTGTACGCGATCCTCGCCGTGGTCGAGGTCAAGCTGCTCGCGAAGTACGTCAAGGCCGGCCCGCCCGAACTCACCGAGGCCGACCTCAACCCGCCCACGCAGATCGGCGGCGACCATCGTGACGCCGACAAGCCGATGGCCTTCTCTTACTAGGCCGGGGGAACAGTCATGGAACTTCACGACGTCTGGTTCGTCCTGATCGCCGTCCTGTGGACCGGCTACTTCTTCCTGGAGGGCTTCGACTTCGGAGTCGGCATCCTCACCAAGCTGCTGGCCCGGGACCGGGCCGAGCGCCGGGTGCTGATCAACACCATCGGGCCGGTCTGGGACGGCAACGAGGTGTGGCTGCTCACCGCGGGCGGCGCGACCTTCGCCGCCTTCCCCGAGTGGTACGCCACCCTCTTCTCCGGCTTCTACCTGCCGCTGCTGCTCATCCTGGTCTGCCTGATCGTCCGGGGCGTCGCCTTTGAGTACCGGGCCAAGCGGCCCGAGGAGAATTGGCAGCGCAACTGGGAGACGGCGATCTTCTGGTGCTCGCTCCTCCCGGCGTTCCTGTGGGGCGTGGCCTTCGGGAACATCGTGCGGGGCGTGAAGATCGACCAGCACTTCGAGTACGTCGGCGACGTCTGGGACCTGCTCAACCCCTACGCCCTGCTCGGCGGCCTGGTGACGCTCACGCTGTTCACCTTCCACGGAGCGGTGTTCACCGCGCTCAAGACCGTCGGGGACATCCGGGTGCGGGCGCGGAAGCTGGCCCGATGGGCCGGACTGGCCGCGGCCCTCGTGGCGCTGGCCTTCCTGCTGTGGACGCAGGCCGACAGCGGTGACGACGCGAGCCTGGTCGCCCTGATCGTGGCCGTCGTCGCCCTGGTCGCCGCGCTGGTGGCCAACCAGGCCGGACGGGAGGGCTGGGCGTTCGCGCTGTCCGGGGTCACCATCGTGGCCGCCGTGGCGATGATCTTCCTCTCGCTCTTCCCGAACGTCATGCCGTCCACGCTGAACGGGGACTGGAGTCTGACGGTCACCAACGCCTCGTCGAGCCCCTACACCCTCAAGATCATGACGTGGCTGGCGGCGATCGCCACCCCGCTCGTCCTGCTCTACCAGGGTTGGACCTACTGGGTGTTCCGCAAGCGGATCGGTACCCAGCACATCGCTCCCGACGCTGCTGCCGGCACCGCTCACTGAGTCCGCCGAGGGTGTGTTTCACGTGAAACACACCCTCTGGACCGAAGGGCCTGTTTCACGTGAAACCAATCGACCCACGCCTTCTGCGGTACGCCCGCGCCACCCGACTCTTCCTCGTGGCCGTCGTCGGTCTCGGAGCCGTGGGAGCCGGACTGGTCATCGCGCAGGCGATGCTCGTCGCCGAGATCGTCGTCGGCGCGTTTCAGCACGGTCAGTCGGCCGCCGGACTGCGCACTCCCCTGCTGTTGTTGGCCGCCGTGGCCGTGGGGCGGTCGTTGGTCGCGTGGCTCACCGAACTGGCGGCCCACCGGGCCGGCGCGGCGGTGAAGTCCGAGCTGCGCGGGCGTCTCCTCGACCGGGCGGCGGCGCTCGGCCCGGGGTGGCTGAGCGGGCAGAGGACCGGATCGCTGGTCACCCTGGCGACGCGCGGGGTCGATGCCCTGGACGACTATTTCTCGCGCTGTCTGCCGCAGTTGGGACTGGCCGTGGTCGTGCCGGTGGCGGTGCTGGCGCGGATCGTCACCGAGGACTGGGTGTCGGCGGCGATCATCGTCGGTACCCTGCCGCTGATTCCGCTGTTCATGATGCTGATCGGCTGGGCCACCCAGTCCCGGATGGACCGTCAGTGGCGGCTCCTGTCCCGGCTGTCGGGCCACTTCCTGGACGTCGTCGCGGGCCTGCCGACGCTGAAGGTGTTCGGCCGGGCCAAGGCACAGGCCGCGTCCATCCGGCGGATCACCGGGGAGTACCGGCAGGCCACGCTGCGCACCCTGCGGATCGCCTTCCTCTCCTCCTTCGCGCTGGAGCTGCTGGCCACGCTGTCCGTCGCGCTGGTCGCCGTGACGATCGGGATGCGGCTCGTGCGCGGCGACATGGACCTGTACACCGGGCTGCTGATCCTGGTGCTGGCGCCCGAGGCGTATCTCCCGCTGCGGCAGGTGGGGGCGCAGTACCACGCGGCGGCGGAGGGACTGGCCGCCGCAGAGGAGATCTTCTCCGTGCTGGAGACGCCGGTGCCGGTGCCGGGCACCGGCGCGGTACCCGCGGGCGCGCTCGCCTTCGAGGAGGTCAGCGTCCGCTACCCCGGGCGCTCGTCGGACGCGGTGACCGGGGTGTCGTTCCAGGTGGAGCCCGGGGAGACCGTGGCGCTGGTCGGGTCGAGCGGGGCGGGCAAGTCGACGCTGCTGAGCGTGTTGCTGGGGTTCGTACGGCCCACCGGAGGGCGGGTGCGCATCGGGGGAGCCGATCTCGCCGGCCTCGACCTGGAGGAGTGGCGGTCGCGAATCGCATGGGTGCCGCAGCGGCCTCATCTGTACGCCGGAACCATCGCGGAGAACGTGCGGCTGGCCCGGCCCGGGGCCGACGACGGGGCCGTACGTCAGGCGCTGCGGGACGCGGGCGCGTGGGAGTTCGTGGCGGCACTGCCGGACGGTGCGGACACCGTGCTCGGGGAGGACGGGACGGGGCTGTCGGCGGGGCAGCGGCAGCGGCTCGCGCTGGCCCGGGCGTTTCTCGCGGACCGGCCCGTGCTGTTGCTGGACGAGCCGACGGCCGCGTTGGACGGGGCGACCGAGGCGGAGGTCGTGGCGGCGGTGCGGAGGCTGGCCGCCGGCCGGACCGTGCTTCTGGTCGTGCACCGGCCGGCGTTGCTGGAAGCGGCCGACAGGGTCGTACGGCTCGGTGGCGCGGAAGCCGCCGAGCACCCGGGAGACGGCCGGACTCCCACGGCGCTCAGCCCTCTGGACCCCCACCCTCGCCCATCCGCGACCCGGCTCGGTGGACCGGAGCGCTCTAGCGCGACGGACCAGAGGAAGGCGATCCGCCGCGAGCGGAGCGTGCTGGCGCGCGTTCGCGAGCTGGGCGGCGGGGCCCGGAGCCGGTTGGCCGGGGCCCTGGTGCTGGGCAGTCTGGCGCTGGGAAGTGCCGTAGGGCTGATGGCGACCTCCGGCTGGCTCATCTCGCGGGCGTCGCAGCAGCCGCCGGTGCTGTATCTGATGGTGGCCGTGACCGCGACCCGCGCCTTCGGGATCGGGCGGGCCGTCTTCCGCTACGCCGAGCGGCTGGTGTCGCACGACGCCGTCCTGCGGATGCTGGCCGCGACCCGGGTCGCGGTGTACCGGCGGCTGGAACGCCTCGCCCCCGCGGGGCTGCGCGGTACCCGGCGCGGCGATCTGCTCACCCGGCTGGTCGCGGACGTGGACGCCTTCCAGGACTACTGGCTGCGCTGGCTGCTGCCCGCCGGAGTCGCCCTCGCCGTCTCCACCGGCTCCGTCGCCTTCACGGCCTGGCTGCTGCCCGCGGCCGGCGCCGTCCTCGCGGCGGGCCTGCTGGCGGCGGGCGTCGGCGTGCCCCTGCTGACCGCGGCCGCGGCCCGGCGGACCGAGCGGCGGCTGGCACCCGCCCGGGGAGCGCTCGCGACCCGGGTGACCGACCTGCTCACCGGCACCGCCGAGCTGACCGTCGCGGGCGCGCTGCCGGCCCGTACGGACGCGGCCCGGCGGGCCGACGGCATCCTCACCGGGATCGCCGCGCGCGCCGCCGCCGTCACCGGGCTCGGCGACGGCCTCACCGCGCTGCTCTCCGGGCTGACCGTCACGGGCACCGCGGTGTTCGGCGCCCAGGCGGTGGCGGCCGGCCGGCTGGGCGGCGTGGCGATGGCCGTGGTCGTGCTGACCCCGCTGGCCGCCTTCGAGGCCGTCCTGGGGCTGCCGCTCGCCGTGCGGTACCGGCAGCGGGTGCGGCGCAGCGCGGAGCGGGTGTACGAGATCCTGGACGCCGCCGAGCCCGTACGCGAGCCGGAACAGCCGCGGCCGGCGCCCGTGTCGCCCTTCCCCGTGGTCCTCAAGGGAGTGACCGCCCGGTACGAGGGACAGCGGCGGGAGGCGCTCGCCGGGCTGGACCTGACCCTGGAGCGGGGGCACCGGATCGCGGTGGTGGGTGCCTCCGGTTCCGGTAAGACGACCCTCGCGCAGGTGCTGCTGCGGTTCCTGGATCCGGAGGCGGGCTCGTACACCCTCGCCGGAGTGGACGCGTGCGCGGTGGCGGGGGACGACGTGCGGCGGCTCGTCGGGCTGTGCGCGCAGGACGCGCATCTCTTCGACAGCTCGGTGCGCGAGAACCTGCTGCTGGCGAGGAAGGACGCGACCGAGGACGAGCTGCGCGGAGCGCTGGCCCGGGCCCGGCTGCTGGACTGGGCGGAGTCGCTGCCCGACGGTCTGGACACGCTTGTCGGCGAGCACGGGGCCCGGCTGTCCGGTGGGCAGCGGCAGCGGCTGGCGCTGGCCCGCGCGCTGCTGGCCGGCTTCCCGGTGCTGGTCCTGGACGAGCCCGCGGAGCATCTGGACCTGGCGACGGCGGACGCACTGACCGCCGACCTGCTGGCCGCGACGCGCGGCCGTACCACGCTGCTGATCACCCACCGGCTGGCGGGGCTCGACGCGGTGGACGAGGTGATCGTGCTCGACGCGGGCCGGGTGGCGCAGCGCGGGCCGTACCGGAGGTTGCTGGCCGAGGACGGTCCGCTGCGGGACATGGCCGCCCGGGAGGCCGCGGCCGAGACCCTGGCGGGGGCGCGCTGAGGCCCGCCGCCACGCGCCGCGGGCGCTCGCCTGCCGTGCGTCGGGCGAGCGGCGCGGCCGTCGGCTAGCCGCGGCCGGCGAGGAGCTGTTCGATCACCACCGCCACGCCGTCGTCGTTGTTGGCGACCGTACGGCCCGACGCGGCGGCGACGGCGTCCGGGTGCGCGTTGCCCATCGCGTACGACTGGCCGGCCCAGGTCAGCATCTCCACGTCGTTGGGCATGTCGCCGAAGGCCACGACCTCCTCGTGCGAGATGCCGCGCTCCGCGCAGCACAGGGCGAGGGTGCTGGCCTTGGACACGCCGGGGCCGCTCAGTTCCAGCAGGGCGCTGGGGCTGGAGCGGGTGACGTTGGCGTGGCCGTCGACCGTGAGCCGGGCCAGGGTGAGGAAGGCGTCGGGGTCCAGGGTGGGGTGGTAGGCGAGGATCTTGAGCACGGGCTGGCCCGCGGCCGGTCCGTCGGGGGCGAGCAGTTCCTCGGCGGGCAGGACGGCGTCCGGTATCTCCATGTGCAGCTTGGGATAGTCGGGCTCCTGGCGGAAGCCGTAGGTCTGCTCGACCGCGAACACCGTGCCGGGGGCCGCCTCGCGCAGCAGCCGTACGGCGGCCAGGGCGTTCTCCCGGGCCAGCTCACGGACCTTCACGAACCGGTGGGCGCCGGGGCCGCCGTGCAGGTCGACCACGGCGGCGCCGTTGCCGCAGATCGCCAGGCCGTGGCCGTGGACGTGGTCGCTGACCACGTCCATCCAGCGGGCCGGCCGGCCGGTGACGAAGAAGACCTCGATGCCGGCCTCCTCGGCGGCGGCCAGTGCGGCGACGGTCCGCGCGGAGACCGACTTGTCGTCGCGCAGCAGAGTGCCGTCGAGGTCGGTGGCGATCAGCCGCGCCGGCAGGGCGGCGGCAGGGGTTCCGGGCTGTCTGGTCGCTGAGGTCACCCGGCCATTCTCGCGCAGACCCCCGCACGGCCGTGCGGGGCCGTGCACGGATGAGACACGGGCGACGCCCCGGAGCGGCTCCGAGGGGACCGTCTTCGGGTCAGCCCAGCTGGGCGAGCGCCTCCATGGCGATCCGCTCGAAGGTCTTCTCCTCCGCCGCGAAGACGGAGTTTGGGACGGGCCAGTGGATCACGAGCTCCGTGAAGCCCAGCTCCCGGTGCCGGCCGGCGAAGTCCACGAAGGCGTCCAGTGACGACAGCGGGCGGCCGCGGTCCGGGGTGAAGCCGGTCAGCAGGACCTTGTCCAGTCCGGCCACGTCCCGCCCGGCGGCCTCGCACGCCTCGGACAGCCGGCCGATCTGCCCGCGCAGGGCCTCGACGGACTGCTCCGGCGTACCGGTCTCGTACAGCTTCGGGTCGCCGGTGGTCACCCAGGCCTGGCCGTACCGCGCGGCGAGCCGCAGACCGCGCGGGCCGGTGGCCGCCACGGCGAACGGCAGCCGGGGCCGCTGCACACAGCCCGGGATGTTCCGGGCCTCGTGGGCCGAGTAGAACCGCCCCTCGCAGGTCACCGTGTCCTCGGTGAGCAGCCGGTCGAGCAGCGGCACGAACTCGGCGAACCGGTCCGCCCGCTCCCGCGGGGTCCAGGGCTCCTGGCCGAGGGCGGTCGCGTCGAAACCGGTGCCGCCCGCGCCGATTCCCAGGGTGATCCGGCCACCGGAGATGTCGTCCAGGGAGATCAGCTCCTTGGCGAGGGTCACCGGATGGCGGAAGTTCGGCGAGGTCACCAGCGTGCCCAGACGCAGCCGGTCGGTGACCGCGGCGGCGGCCGTCAGGGTCGGTACGGCGCCGAACCAGGGACCGTCACGGAAGCTGCGCCAGGACAGGTGGTCGTAGGTGTACGCCGTGTGGAAGCCGAGCTGTTCGGCGCGCACCCACGCCGAACGGGCGCCTTCGTGCCAGCGGCGGTACGGAAGGATCACGGTGCTCAGACGCAGACTCATGTGTCCGAGAGTAAGCGGGACCGGGGCCGGGGAAGGAAGCGCTCACCGAACGCGCGCGTGCCCCGGCCGAAGGAGAGAGACGCAGATCACGCGGGGTCTGCCCGGCCGGAGGTTTGATCCACAACGACGGGCGGTTATCCACAGCCGGGGCGGCGGAACTGTGGACAACCGCGGCAGACAGGCCACTTCTCACAGCCTCGGTTCCACCCGTGCGATCCTCCGCAGCAGCCCCGGGGCGAACCGGGACAGCAGGTGGGCCCCCTTGGCCTCCGGGGTCACCGGGGCCACCGGCCTGTCCCGGGCGACCGCGTCCAGGATCGCGTCGGCCACCTTCTCCGGCGGGTAGTTGCGCAGGCCGTACAGGCGGGCGGACCGCTGCCGGCGGCGGCGCTCTTCGGTCTCGTCCACGCCGGTGAAGCGGGCCGTGGCGGTGATGTTGGTGTTGACGATGCCCGGGCAGACGGCCGTGACCCCGATGCCCTTCGGGGCCAGCTCGGCGCGCAGGCACTCGGAGAGCATCAGCACCGCCGCCTTGGAGGTGCTGTAGGCCGGCAGCGCGCGCGAGGGCTGGTAGGCCGCCGCCGACGCCGTGTTGACGATGTGGCCGCCCTGGCCGCGCTCGGCCATGCGGGCCCCGAAAAGCCGGCAGCCGTGGATGACGCCCCACAGGTTCACGTCCAGCACCGCGCGCCAGTCGTCGGTCGTCGTGGTGAAGAACGAGCCCGACAGGCCGATGCCCGCGTTGTTGACCAGCACGTCCAGCACCCCGTACGCGCGGTGGACCTTCTCCGCGAGCTTCTCCATGGCCTGCTCGTCGGAGACGTCGGCCGGTTCGGCCCAGGCCTCGGGCGCGCCGACCAGCCGGCACAGCTCGGCGGTGCGGGCCGCTGACTCGGCGTCGCGGTCGACGGCGATCACCCGCGCGCCGGCCTCCGCGAACGCGAACGCCGTCGCCCGGCCGATGCCGCTGCCCGCGCCGGTGATCAGCACCAGCTGACCGGCGAACCGCTCGGCGTGGCGGCCGGTGGGCCGCGGGGCGGGCCGGCCGCCCTCCACGGAGGTGACGAACTCCTCGATCCACGCCGACAGCTGATCGGGACGGGTGCGCGGCACCCAGTGCCCGGCGGGCAGCGCGCGGCGGGTCAGCCGGGGCACCCACCGGTCCAGGTCGTCGTACAGCCGCTGCGAGAGGAACACGTCTCCCTGGGGTGTGATGAGCTGCACGGGCGCGTGGGCGTAAGCGTCGGGACGAGGCCTGCGCAGCCGGGCGCGGACGTTGTCCCGGTAGAGCCAGGCGCCGTGCGCCGCGTCCGAGGGGAGGGAGGCGGTCGGGTAGTCACCGGCCGGCACCCGTTCGGCCCGCTCCAGGATCCCGGGCCAGCGCTTGCCGAGCGGGCCGCGCCAGGCCAGTTCCGGCAGGGCCGGGGTGTGCAGCAGGTACACGTACCAGGACCTGGCGCCCTGGCCGAGCAGCTGGCCCACCCGCCGGGGCGTCGGACGCTTCACGCGCGCGTCGATCCACTGCCCGAAGTGGTCGAGGGACGGCCCGGAGATCGAGGTGAACGAGGCGATACGGCCCTCCGCGCGGCCGACGGTGACGAACTCCCAGGACTGCACCGAGCCCCAGTCGTGCCCGACGAGGTGCACCGGCCGGTCCGGGCTGACCGCGTCCACGACGGCCAGGAAGTCGTCGGTGAGCTTGGCGAGCGTGAAGCCGCCGCGCAGGGGCTTCGGCGCGGTGGAGCGGCCGTGGCCCCGGACGTCGTAGAGCACCACGTGGAAGCGGTCGGCCAGCCGGACGGCGACCTCGGACCAGACCTCCTTGCTGTCCGGGTAACCGTGCACCAGCACGACGGTCGGCTGTGCCGGGTCGCCCAGCTCGGCGACGCACAGCTCGACCCCGCCCGTGCGCACCCGGCGCTCGCGTGCACCCTCCACGGTCACTTCTCCTTCGCCCAGCGCCGCACGTGCGGCAGATCGTCATCCAGCCAGAACGCGCTCTCCTCGGCGTCCCGGGAGTCGGTGACCACCAGGATCTCCTCGAACTTCGCGCCCGTGCCCCGGAAGCCGAGATGCGGTTCGACCGCCCACAGGCCGGGCCGCGGCGGGTGGTCCGAGAAGCGGTACGGCGACCACAGCGGCGACCAGCCCTCGCGGTGGCCGTGCAGCGCGTCGGAGACCAGGCCCCGCAGGGACTGGGTGCCGAATCCGAACAGATGGGGGGACCAGCGGCGCGGCCGCACCCGGTCCACCTTGTGGGCGATCACCCCGAAGGGGTAGGCGCGGTGCCGGTTGGCGTAACCCTGGCGGACCATCAGCCGGTCCACGTCCTGGTAGATCTCCCGCAGCGGGCGCCGCTCGCGCACCTCGAGCAGGATCAGCTCCCGGTGCGCCTCCAGATCGGCCATCAGCCGGTCCTGCACCGGGTTCACGCCCAGCGATCCGGAGTAGCCGACGTCCGCCGGATATCCCTCGTACACCGGCGCCAGGTCCAGGATGAAGGGCATCCCCGGCTCCAGGGCGCGGTCGGTGGGGAAGAACTGGAGCGGGACGCGGAAGTCCGCGAAGGCCGTGCGGTCGCCGAACCAGGCGAAGGGCAGGTGGAACCAGTCCCGCACCCCGCGCTCGCGCAGCCACTCCCGCTGCATCCGCGCCGCCTCACGCTCCGTCACGCCCGGTGCGAGCCGGGCCGCGACCGCCTCCGCGCATTCGTAGGCCAGGCGCTGCACCCGTTTGAATCCCCGCAGGTCCGCGGAGGGTCCGCTGCTCACTGCCGTCGTCATGCCGCCCCGTCCCGTCGAGCGCGCTACGCGTCCGTAACTTGACACACGCGAATCTGGCACTTGTTAGAGGCGGCGTCAATAGGCCGGATCGACGGCGGGGGACACCGGCCGTCCGCCGCGCCCGTGCCCGCCCCTGGGTGGGCGACCCTTAGGGTCCCGTAATACCTGGGGCGGACGAGCAAACGGCTCTGTGGTCTGACGACGGACGTGGTCCGGATCACTACTGTCGAAGACGTGACTGTGATCGCGACCGAAAGCCTGAGCAAGCGGTTCCCCCGGGTGACCGCGCTCGACCGGCTGTCCGTGGACATCGGACCCGGTGTGACCGGACTCGTCGGGGCCAACGGCGCCGGCAAGTCCACCCTGATCAAGATCCTGCTGGGGCTGTCCCCCGCCACGGAGGGCCGGGCCGAGGTGCTCGGCCTCGACGTCGCCGCCAAGGGCGCCGCCATCCGCGAGCGCGTCGGGTACATGCCGGAGCACGACTGCCTCCCGCCGGACGTCTCGGCCACCGAGTTCGTCGTCCACATGGCGCGCATGTCCGGCCTGCCGCCCACCGCGGCGCGCGAGCGCACCGCCGACACCCTGCGCCACGTGGGGCTGTACGAGGAGCGCTACCGCCCCATCGGCGGCTACTCCACCGGCATGAAGCAGCGCGTGAAGCTCGCCCAGGCCCTGGTGCACGACCCGCAGCTGGTCTTCCTGGACGAGCCGACCAACGGACTCGACCCGGTCGGCCGCGACGAGATGCTCGGCCTGATCCGCCGGATCCACAGCGACTTCGGCATCTCGGTCCTGGTCACCTCGCACCTGCTGGGCGAGCTGGAGCGCACCTGCGACCACGTCGTCGTCATCGACGGCGGCAAGCTGCTGCGCTCCAGCTCCACCACCGACTTCACCCAGACCACGACGACCCTCGCGATCGAGGTCACCGACAGCGACGCCCACCCCGACGGCACCCACGCGGTCCGCGAGGCGCTGCACGCGCGCGGTGTCGACACCCACGCGGAGGCCGGCGGGCTCCCCGGCGCCGGGCACATCCTGCTGCTGACCGCCACCGGCGAGGACACCTACGACCTGGTCCGGGACGTGGTCGCCGGCCTCGGCCTCGGCCTGGTGCGCATGGAACAGCGCCGGCACCACATCTCCGAGGTCTTCACCAGCAGCGACGAACAGCGGAAGGAGGCCGTCGGCCATGGCGGTTGAGCATCCCCTGACCACGCCCTCCGGCGACCGGAGCCGCATCCACGACATCGGCTACCGCGGCTACGACGGCCCCCGCCTCGGCCGCTCCTACGCCCGTCGCTCGCTCTACTCGCAGTCCCTGCGCGGCGCCTACGGCCTCGGCCGCTCGGCGAAGTCCAAGGTGCTGCCCATGCTGCTGTTCGCGGTGATGTGCGTCCCGGCCGCCATCATGGTGGCCGTCGCCGTCGTCACCAAGGCGCACGAACTGCCGGTGTCCTACACCCGGTACGCGATCGTCACCCAGGCCGTGATCAGCCTGTACGTCGCCTCGCAGGCACCCCAGGCGGTCTCCCGGGATCTGCGCTTCAAGACCGTGCCGCTGTACTTCTCGCGGCCCATCGAGACCGCCGACTACGTCCGCGCCAAGTTCGCCGCGCTCGCCTCCGCCCTGTTCATCCTCACCGGCGCCCCGCTGCTGGTGATGTACGTGGGCGCGCTGCTGTCCAAGATGGACTTCGCCCATCAGACCAAGGAATTCGCCCAGGGACTGGTCTCCGTGGCCCTGCTCTCGCTGCTCTTCGCCGGCATCGGCCTGGTCATCGCGGCCTTCACCCCGCGCCGTGGCTTCGGCATCGCCGCCGTGATCGCCGTCCTGACCATCTCCTACGGCGCGGTCTCCACCCTCCAGGCCATCGCCGACACCCAGGGCAGCGGCTCCGCCGTGCCGTGGCTCGGGCTGTTCTCGCCGATCACGCTGATCGACGGGGTGCAGTCCGCGTTCCTGGGCGGCACCTCCGCCTATCCGGGGGGCACCGGCCCCTCCGGCGGCCAGGGCGTGGTCCACGTCCTGTTCGTCCTGGGCCTCATCGCCGCCTGCTACGGCCTCCTGATCCGCCGCTACCGGAAGGCCGGACTGTGACCACGCTGAACATCGACCACGTCTCCCGCTGGTTCGGCAACGTGGTCGCCGTCAACGACATCACCATGACCATCGGCCCCGGCGTCACCGGGCTGCTCGGCCCCAACGGCGCCGGGAAGTCCACCTTGATCAACATGATGGGCGGTTTCCTCGCCCCCTCCACCGGCACGGTCACCCTCGACGGTCAGCCGGTGTGGCGCAACGAGGCCATCTACCGGCACATCGGCATCGTCCCCGAGCGCGAGGCGATGTACGACTTCCTCACCGGCCGCGAGTTCGTCGTCGCCAACGCCGAACTGCACGGCCTCGACGCCAAGGCCGCCCAGCGTGCCCTGGCCACGGTGGAGATGGAGTACGCGCAGGACCGGAAGATCGCCACGTACTCCAAGGGCATGCGGCAGCGCGTGAAGATGGCGAGCGCCCTGGTGCACGACCCGTCGCTGCTCCTGCTGGACGAGCCGTTCAACGGCATGGACCCGCGCCAGCGCATGCAGCTGATGGACCTGCTGCGCAGGATGGGCGACGAGGGCCGCACGGTGCTGTTCTCCTCGCACATCCTCGAAGAGGTCGAGCAGCTCGCCCGGCACATCGAGGTCGTCGTCGCCGGACGGCACGCGGCCAGCGGCGACTTCCGCCGCATCCGCCGCCTGATGACCGACCGCCCGCACCGCTACCTGGTGCGCTCCAGCGACGACCGCGCCCTCGCGGCGGCGCTGATCGCCGACCCCTCCACGGCCGGCATCGAGGTCGACCACGCCGAGGGCGCCCTGCGCATCCAGGCCGTCGACTTCGGCCGCTTCACCGCCCTGCTGCCGAAGGTCGCGAAGGACCACGGCATCCGGCTGTTCACGGTCTCGCCGTCCGACGAGTCCCTGGAGTCCGTCTTCTCGTATCTGGTCACGGCGTAGGAGGCCGAAGATGTACGACCCCACCGTGGCCCGGCTCACCTACCGGGCACTGCTCGGCCGTCGCCGTGCCCTCATCCTCGGCGCGCTCCCGCTGCTGCTGATCGTGATCTCCGTGGTCGTGCGCGCCCTCACCGGGGCCGACGACCAGACCGCGTCCGACGTCCTCGGCGGCTTCGCGCTCGCCACCATGGTGCCGATCATCGGTGTCATCGCGGGCACGGGCGCGATCGGCCCGGAGATCGACGACGGCTCCGTCGTCTATCTGCTGTCCAAGCCGCTCAAGCGGCCCGCGATCATCTTCACCAAGCTCATCGTCGCCATCGCCGTGACCATGGTCTTCTCGGCCGTGCCGACCCTGATCGCGGGCCTGATCCTGAACGGCAACGGCCAGCAGGTCGCCGTCGCCTACACGGTCGCCGCGCTGGTCTCCTCCATCGCCTACTCCGCGCTGTTCCTCCTGCTGGGCACGGTCTCCCGGCACGCGGTGGTGTTCGGGCTCGTCTACGCCCTGGTCTGGGAGGCGCTGTTCGGCTCCCTGGTGCCGGGCGCGCGCACGCTGAGCGTCCAGCAGTGGTCGCTGGCCGTCGCCCACAAGGTCGCCGACGGGCCGCTGGTGACCTCCGACGTGGGCCTGCCGACGGCCACCGTGCTGCTGGTGGCGGTCACCGTCCTGGCCACCTGGTACGCCGGCCAGAAGCTGCGGTCGCTGACGCTCGCCGGCGAGGAGTGACGCGGTCCTGGTTTCCCTGTACGACGGCTCGCCTCCGCGCACCGTTTATTCGATGGCGTCCGATGCGGCGGCGGGGCACAGTGGTCGTGCCCCGACCGCCGGGATCGTCCCGGCGTCACATACCGGGAGTGGAGGCGGGCGATGTCCATGCACGGCAGTACGCCCGGCTCCCGTCAGGGCGGCCCGAGGCCGGCTCCGGAGTAGTCGCCACCGCTCCGTGGAGCCAGGGAACCGCCCGGGGCGGCCGCTTCGAGCACGTGAGCACCACGCTCGCGTGAGGCCGCCCACCCGGAGGATTGGCCGAGTGGCAAGGCACCGGCTTGCTGAGCCGTGGTCGGGCTGGAAAGCCCGCGCACGTTCGATCCGTGCATCCTCCGCGATTCGCTGCCGCTGGGTCGGCCGCGTTGACCGGGTTCGCTGCCTGGTGCGGGTTCGGTGTGGCCCGTCGGGCCCACGCGGCGGAGCCGGCACTTGGCTGGTTACACCAGCAGGCGTTCCAGGACCACCGCGATGCCGTCCTCCTCGTGGGAGGCGGTGATCTCGTCGGCCACCGCCTTCAGCTCCGGGTGGGCGTCGGCCATGGCCACGCCCCGGGACGCCCAGGCGAACATCGGGATGTCGTTGGGCATGTCGCCGAAGGCGATCGTGTCGGCGGCCTTCAGGCCCAGCCGGCGGGCCGCCAGCGAGAGGCCCGTGGCCTTGGACAGGCCGAGCGGAAGCAGTTCGACGACGCCCGCGCCCGCCATGGCCACCGTGACGAAACCGCCGGCCGCCTGCCGGGCCGCCTCCGCCAGCTCGTCGTCGCTCAGCGTCGGATGCTGTATGTAGATCTTGTTGAGCGGGGCCGCCCACAGATCGGAGACGTCCGTGAACGGGGTGCCGGGGAGCCGTCCCGTGACCGCGTAGCCCGGGCCGACCAGCACCTCGCCGTCCAGGCCGTCCCGGCTGGCCGCCAGGTACAGCGGGCCCACCTCGGCCTCGATCTTGGCCAGGGCCACGCCCGCCAGCTGCCGGTCCAGGGTGACCGAGGTCAGCAGGCGGTGCGCGCCGGCGTCGTACACCTGGGCGCCCTGGCCGCAGACGGCGAGACCGTCGTAGCCGAGGTCGTCCAGGATGTGCCGGGTCCACGGGACGGCGCGGCCGGTGACGACGATGTGGGCCGCGCCCGCCGCGGTGGCCGCGGCGAGCGCGTCACGGGTGCGCTGCGAGACCGACTCGTCGGAGCGCAGCAGCGTCCCGTCGAGGTCGGTGGCGATGAGCCCGTACGGGAAGCTCACCGGGACACCGGCTCCAGGACCTCACGGCCGCCCAGGTACGGGCGCAGCACCTCGGGCACGCGGACCGAGCCGTCGGCCTGCTGGTGGTTCTCCAGGATCGCCACGATGGTGCGCGGTACGGCGCACAGCGTGCCGTTGAGCGTGGCCAGCGGCTTGACCTGCTTGCCGTCGCGGACCCGGATGGACAGCCGGCGGGATTGGAACTCGGTGCAGTCCGAGGTCGAGGTCAGCTCGCGGTACTTGCCCTGGGTCGGGATCCACGCCTCGCAGTCGAACTTGCGGGCGGCCGAGGAGCCGAGGTCGGCGGAGGCGACGTCGATGACCCGGAACGGCAGCTCCAGCGAGGTCAGCCACTGCTTCTCCCACTCGAGCAGGCGCTGGTGCTCGGCCTGGGAGTCCTCGGGGGCGACGTACGAGAACATCTCGACCTTGTCGAACTGGTGCACGCGGAAGATGCCCCGGGTGTCCTTGCCGTGCGAGCCGGCCTCGCGGCGGAAGCACGGGGAGAAGCCCGCGTAGCGCAGCGGCAGCCGGTCGGCGTCGATGATCTCGTCCATGTGGTAGGCCGCCAGCGGGACCTCGGAGGTGCCGACCAGGTACAGGTCGTCCTTGTCGAGGTGGTAGACGTCCTGGGCGGCCTGGCCGAGGAAGCCGGTGCCGGCCATGGACTGCGGGCGGACCAGCGCCGGGGTGAGCATCGGGGTGAAGCCGGCCGCGGTCGCCTGCGCGATCGCCGCGTTCACCAGGGCCAGCTCCAGCAGGGCGCCGACGCCGGTGAGGAAGTAGAAGCGGGAGCCGGAGACCTTGGCGCCGCGCTCGACGTCGATCGCGCCGAGCAGCTGGCCCAGCTCCAGGTGGTCCTTGGGCTCGAAGCCCTCGGCACCGAAGTCGCGGATCGTGCCGTGCGTCTCCAGCGTGACGAAGTCCTCCTCGCCGCCGACGGGCACGTCGGGGTGGACGAGGTTGCCGAGGCGGAGCAGCAGTTCCTGGGTCTCGGCGTCGGCCGCGTCGCGCTCGGCGTCGGCGGCCTTGACGTCGGCCTTCAGCTGTTCGGCCCGCTTGAGCAGCTCGGCCTTCTCCTCACCGGCGGCCTTGGGGATCAGCTTGCCGAGCTGCTTCTGCTCGGCGCGCAGCTCGTCGAAGCGGACGCCGGAGGACCTGCGCCGCTCGTCGGCAGACAGGAGGGAGTCGACGAGCGCGACGTCCTCTCCACGGGCGCGCTGGGACGCGCGCACACGGTCGGGGTCCTCACGAAGCAGGCGAAGGTCAATCACGCGGCCAAGGCTACCGGTGCCGGGTCGCGGCTCACGAATCACTATTACGGTGAGTTCGCATTCGCGGCGTACGTTCCGTTATGCGGTAATTGCGCGGGGTGTTCCCTCTCGCCCGCCGCAGGTCAAGGTGAAAGTGTCTCACTCCCTGGGACGGAGCAGGTCCCGGGCGCCCGGTTGACTCGACTCCCTTGTGGAGAAGGGGATTTGGCGAGCCGGTTGTCCACAGAAATCCACACCCTGCCAAGAGTTATCCACAGGCTGTGGGGAAGGTCTGTGGACTTCGGAATTGATCACTGGGGAAAGTTGCGTCCGGGCGAGGAATTCCTGGGCCAAACGTCGTCGACGTCCACTTTCGGGTGGAAAACGGTCGCCCCAAAAGATGAACCGCAGGAAACAGGTGGACGAAGGGCGAGCTGGAGGGCGGTGGCCCCGGCTCGGGGATACAGGGCGATTTGTCGACCCTGTGCCCGCGCCCTGTCGACTTGTCCCCAGGTCGAGAAGGGCACCTGTGGATAACTTCTGTGGATAACGTTCGTCAGGCCGTATGACCGGTCAGAACCGGCCGTCCTGGCAGCGCGCCACCCAGTCCGCCGCCGACATGAACTCCTCGTCCGACGTTCCCGGCGGGGTCGGCCGGGCCTCGCCCGGTGCGATGTCCGCGCGCGGATAGGAACCGAGGAAGCGCACCTGGAGGCAGATCCGCCGCAGTCCCATCAGCGCCTCCGCCATCCGCCGGTCGGCGATGTGGCCCTCGGCGTCGATGCAGAAGCAGTAGTTGCCGATGCCCTCGCCGGTCGGCCGGGACTGGAGCAGCATCAGGTTGATGCCGCGCGAGGCGAACTCGCCGAGCAGGTCGCGCAGCGCACCGGGGTGGTCGTCCCGCTGCCACAGCACCACCGAGGTCTTGTCGGCACCGGTGGGCGCGGCGGGCCGGGCCGGACGGCCGACCAGCACGAACCGGGTCTGCGCGTTCTCCGCGTCGTGGATCCCGGACTCCAGCGCCTCCAGACCGTACCGGGCGGCGGCGAACTCGCCCGCGAAGGCGGCGTCGTAGCGGCCCTCCTGGACCAGGCGGGCGGCGTCCGCGTTCGAGGCCGCCGATTCCCAGACCGCGTCCGGGAGGTGGGCGCGCAGCCAGTTGCGCACCTGCGGCTGGGCCGCCGGGTGGGCGGACACCGTCTTGATGTCCGAGAGCTGCGTGCCGGGCCGGACCAGCAGCGCGAAGGTGATCGACAGCAGCACTTCGCGGTAGATCATCAGTGGTTCGCCCGCGACCAGCTCGTCCAGGGTGGTGGTGATGCCGCCCTCGACGGAGTTCTCGATCGGCACGAACGCGGCCTCGGCCTCGCCGGTCCGGACCGCGTCCAGCGCGGACTGCACCGAGACGTACGGGATCAGCTCCCGGGTGGCCGCCTCCGGAAGCGTGCGCAGGGCGACCTCCGTGAAGGTGCCCTCCGGGCCGAGATAGGCATAGCTCGCTGGCATGGTCCTCACCCTAATGGCCGTAGAGGCGCCCGAGACAGGTGTCTCAGGAATGCCACTCGACCGGGTGGTTTGAGCCCGGTTCATCCCTCAAGCGGCCGTTGCCGCTCCTCGAGCAGCCGGTGCCGTTGCTCGAACGGAGTTTCCGTTCCTCGAACGGGGTTGCCGTTCCCCGGACAGGCGTCGTCATCCTTCGAGCAGCCGCTGACCGACGTACTCGCCCTTTGCCGCCCCGCCCGGCACCGCGAACAGGCCGCTCGCCTCGTGCCGGATGAACGACGACAGCGCGTCGCCCCGGTCGAGCTTGCGCTGCACCGGGACGAAGCCGCGCAGCGGATCGGCCTGCCAGCAGATGAAGAGGAGACCGGCGTCCGGGGTGCCGTCCGCGTCGATGCCGTCGTGGTAGGAGAAGGGCCGCCGCAGCATGGCCGCGCCGCCGTTCCGGTCCGGCCGGGTGATGCGGGCGTGCGCGTTGAGCGGGACCAGGTAGTCGCCCTTGGCGTCCGCCTTCTCCAGGTCCATCGGGGTCGTCTCGTCGCCGCCGGACAGCGGCGCTCCGTTGGCCTTGCGGCGCCCGATGACCTGCTCCTGGGCCGTGGTCGACAGCTTCTCCCAGTCGTCCAGGAGCATGCGGATGCGGCGGACGACGGCGTAGGAGCCGTTCGCCATCCACGCCGGCTCGCCCGAGGCGGGCACGAAGACCCGTTTCTCGAAGTCGGCGTCGGACGGCTTCGGATTGCCGGTGCCGTCGAGCTGGCCCATGAGGTTGCGGGCCGTCATGGGGTGGGCGGTGGCCCCCGGGCTGCGGTTGAACCCGTTCATCTGCCAGCGCACCCGCGCGGCCGACCCGGTGTCCTTCTGGATCGCGCGCAGCGCGTGAAAGGCCACCAGGGCGTCGTCCGCCCCGATCTGCACCCACAGGTCGCCGTCGCTGCGGGACTTGTCGAGCCGGTCGGAGGAGAAGTCCGGCAGTGGGTCCAGCGCGCTCGGCCGCTGCTTCTCCAGCCCGGTCTTCCCGAAGAAGCCGTGCCCGAAGCCGAAGGTGACGGTCAGCGAGGACGGGCCCGCGTCCCGCGCCACATCGGTGTCGCCGTGCGGGGCCGGCTCGCCCGCCATCAGCCGCTCGGCCGTCATCGACCAGCGGCGCAGCAGGGCCGCCGCCTCCTTGCGGCCCGCGCCCGGTGCCAGGTCGAAGGCGACGAGATGGCCGCGCGCCTGGAGTCCCTCGGTGATGCCGGGCTGATGTTTCCCGTGAAACATCGCCCGGCCGGAACCGAGCGCGGTCAGCGGGGTGGCCCCGGCGGGCGCGGCGGCATAGCCCACGGCCCCGCCGGCCGCGCCGAGCACGAGCCCGGTGGCGCCTGCGGTGCCGAGCAGGGCGCGCCGGGAGACGCCGCTCGCGCGGGTGCCGGGCTCCGCCGCCGGGGTGTCGGGGGTACGGACCTGGGAGAGGGACTGGTCGGGCATGGTGGGGTTCAGCCGATCTGCGCGTTCTTGGAGACGGTGGCCTGGTCGATGTCGGAGGTGCGGACCGTGACGGCGATCTTCCAGTCGCCGGCCACGGGGAGCTGCACCCCGCTCGCCGACCAGTGGCCGGTGGTGATGTGGTCGGGGTTCACGGGCAGCGGGCCGATCTTCTGCGCCTCCAGGGTGAAGGAGACCTTCACCTCCGGGACGTCGAAGGCCCGGCCATTGGGGCGCTGGACGTAGAGGTGCATCTCATTGCCGCCGACGCGCGCGGGGTCGAGGCCGACACGGACGACGCCCTTGCCGTCGGCGCCGCCGGTGTCGAACGGCATGTCCAGGGTGAGCGTGCCGGAGGCCGCCGAGGTGCCGGAGCCGGCCGGGGACGAGGTGGCGGCCTTGGCCTCCTGCTCGGTGCGGCCCGGCTCGGTCTGGGTCAGCGCGGTGGTGACGGCGAGCAGGACGAGGGCGACACCGGCCTCGGCGAGTACCGAGCGGCGCAGTCCGAAGCGGTTCTCGTCGGCGTCGCGCAGCCGCTTCTGCCGGGCGGCGTCGACGGCCGCGCGCTGCCGGGCGAGCTGGGCGGCCCGCCGGGCGTCACCAGGGTCTCCGCCCGTGCCGCCGGGGTCTCCGCCCGTGCCGCCGGGGTCTCCGTCCCCGGCGGCACCGCGGGCCGTGCCGGTCGCGGAGACCCGCTCCCGGACGTCCGCGCCCGCGACCCGTTCCTCCCGGGCCGGGACGGACTCGGACTGCCCGGCATCGGCGGCCGTGGCCTGCTCCGTCCGCCGCTCGCGCTCGGTGCCGGCGGCCAGGGCCTCCGTCTTCTGCCGCTCCTGTCCGGCATCCGCCGTCCCGTCGGTGAGCCGTCCCGTCCACCGCCGGGACAGGCCCGCGATGCCGACCAGCACCACCACCAGGGCGATCTTGGCCAGCAGCAGCTGCCCGTACCGGGTCCCGGTGAACGCCGACCAGGAGCCGAGCTGCCGCCAGGACTGGTAGACGCCGGTGGCGACGAGCGCGAGGACCGAGCCGAAGGCCAGCCGGGAGAAGCGCCGGACGGCGGCGGCCTCGACCGGCTGCTCGGCCGGTGCCCGGTACAGCGCGGTCAGCAGGGCGGTGAGCCCGCCCAGCCAGGCGGCGACGGCCAGCAGGTGGACGACGTCCACCGGCATGGCCAGGCCCGGCTGGAGCCCGGTGGAGGCGTGCTCGGCCATGGCCCAGCTGGTGGCGAGCCCCGCCGCGACGACCACCCCGCCGACCGCGAGCCCGAAGGTCAGGTCGCGCTTCTCGGTGAGGTCCGTACGCCGGGTGTAGGTGCCGAAGAGGACGGCGACGAACAGCGCGGCGGCGGCGAGCAGCAGCAGCCGGGAGACCAGCGCGGCCCCGGTCTTGGTCTGGAGCACCTGGCCGAGCAGATCGAGGTCGAAGACGTCGGCGAACTTCCCGGAGGTGGTGTACGAGCCGCGCAGGAGCAGCAGCCACAGGGTGGCCGCCGTCAGCGCGATCCAGCCGCCGACGACGAGCCGCTGCACGGCCCGCACCCCGGCGCCGCGCTGCCAGCAGGCGAGCACGAAGGCCGCGCCGCCGACGAGCACGAGGAAACCGGCGTACGACACATACCGGCCGACCGCGTAGAGCCCGCCCACGGCCCCGCCGCCCGCGGCCGGCGCGGTGCCGGCCACGACGGTGGGCGAGGGCGCGCCGACGGAGAAGGTGTAGGCGCCGGCGACGGGGTGGCTGTCCGCCGAGACCACCTGGTAGGTGACGGTGTAGGTGCCCTTGGCCAGGCCGTTCTTGAGTTTCACTGCGTACGTCGTCCCGCTCACGTGGGCGGGCGCGCCCGTCTGCACCGGCGTGCCCCGGGGGTCGAGGACGCGCACGGAGTCGTCGCCCATGGCCACCTTCTCGGAGAAGGTGAGCGACACCTGGGTGGGCGCCCGGCCGGCCACCACCCCCTGCGCGGGGTCGCTGCCGGTCAGCGCCGCGTGGGCGGAGGCGGGCGAGGCGCCCGCCAGCAGCGCGCCGGTGACGGCGAGCAGGAGCAGCAGCAGCGTCCGCAGACGGGGGGCGGTGGTCCGGGTCACGGTGGTCCCTCCCTCAGTGGCCGGTCGACGGGTTGTACGTCGCGGACTTCACCGGCATCTCGACGGTGAGCGGCCCGGACTTGGCGAACGTGAGCTTCACGGTGACCGTCTGGCCCTGCTTCGGTGCCCGCTTCAGCCGCTCGAACATCAGGTGGTTGCCCCCGCTGCGGAACACCAGCCGGCCGTGCGCCGGTATGCCGAAGGAGGACTCCTCCGCCATGGCCCCGCCGTCGGTGCTGTGCATGGTGACCTGCCCGGCGACATCGCTGCTGACCGAGGTCAGCTCGTCGCCGGCCCCGCCCTCGTTGGTGATCGTCAGGAACCCGGCGGCCATGTCGGCGGAGACCGGCTGGGGCATGTAGGGGGAGCTGACGGACAGGTCCGCCGTCCCCGCGTCCGCGCGCGCCGAGTCCGAACAGCCGGTGAGCGCCAGCGCGGAGGCGAGCGCGCCGGCGGCCAGGACGGCGCCGCGCCTCACGGGTTGGCTCCCTCGACGAGCTTGGGCAGGTCCCTGGTGTAGTCGTCGGCCGAGGCGTTCTCGCCGTAGAGGACGTAGCCGGCGTCGGTCTTCGGGGAGAAGGCGACGACCTGGGTGCCGTGCATGGAGACGAGCTTGCCGTTCTTGTCCTTCTTCGTCGGCTCCACGGCGATGCCGAGGGCCCGGGCGCCGGCCTGGACCTTGGCGAAGTCGCCGGTCAGGCCGATGAAGGCGGGGTCGATGCCCTTGAGCCACTTGCCCAGCTCGGCGGGGGTGTCGCGGCCGGGGTCGGTGGTGATGAACACGACCTTCAGGTCGTCCTGCTCGGCCTTGGGCAGCGCCTTCTTGGCGACGGCGATGTTGCTCATCGTGGCCGGGCAGATGTCCGGGCAGTGGGTGTAGCCGAAGTAGACGAGGGTCGGGTGGCCCTTGGTCTCCTTACGGAGGTCGTACTTCTTGCCGTGGGTGTCGGTGAGGACCAGGGCCGGCTTGTCGAACGGCTGGTCCAGCACGGTGGCGGGCCTGTTCGCGTCGGAGCCGCCGGAGACCACGGCGATCGGTGCGTTGTCGTCGTTCCCGCTGCCGCAGGCGGAGAGGGTCAGGGTGGCGGCGGCGAGCAGCGCCGCCGCGGCGAACGTCTTCTTGCGCATAGGAAAATGTCCCAGATGTGTGAACTCCGGCGCGCACCGGGGTCGCGCGAAGCCGTGCGGGGACGGCCCCGCGCGACGCCCGGTACGCGCCGTGGAATCAGGTCAGGCGGCGGTGCGGCGGCGGCCGGCGAGGACGCCGAAGGCCACGCCCGCGACGCCGACGACGATGCCGGCCACGCCGAGCACGCGCGCGGTGGTGTCGGTGTCGTCACCGGAGTCACCGGAGTCACCGGAGTCACCGGAGTCCGCGGCGGCCGTCTTCTCGGTCTGCCCGGCCTTGCCGGTGGCGTTGGCGGCGCTCGCCGAGCCGTGTCCGTCCTCGTCGGCGGCGGTCAGCTTCAGCACCGGGGCCGGGTTCTCCGGCTCGTCCTGGCCTTCCTGCGGGACCTCGATCCAGCGCACCACTTCCTTGTCGGAGTAGGTCTGCAGGGCCTTGAAGACCAGTTGGTCGCTGTCCTCGGGCAGGGCGCCCAGGGAGAGCGGGAACTTCTGGAAGAAGCCGGGCTCGATGCCCTTGCCGTCGGCCGTCCAGGTGACCTTGGTGACGGCCTCGTTGATCTTCTCGCCGTGCATGGTCAGCGGCTTGTCCAGCTTGGACTTGGTGACGGTGGCCTTCCAGCCGGGCACCGGCTGCGGCATCACCGAGGCGATCGGGTGGTCGGCCGGCAGGCTGATCTCGACCTTGGTGGTCGAGGCGTCGTCGCGCTCGTTGGGGACCTTGACGTCCACGACCGCGTAGCCGCCCTTGGCCGCGGTGCCCTCCGGCTGCACGGTGACATGCGCGAACGCGGGGGCGGACAGGGCGAGGACGGCCGAGCCGGCGACGAGGGCGGCGGCGGTGATGCGGGAAGCCTTCATGGCAGGGAGTACTCCACTCCGGGTGAGATGTCCGTGGTGATCGGGAGTACGCGTGCGCGTGACCGTGCCACTCGTAGAGGGGGCCGGTACCGGTCGCGCACGCGCGCGTGCCGCACGACGGCGGCGCCTCCCGTCCGGCTCTCTCGGATCCGGTCGTGGTGGTCGTCCCGTCGTGTCAGGCGGCGAGGCGGAAGGCGGCGGCGGGCGGGCCGCGCCGGATCACCGTGTGCTGGAGTACGGCGGTGTGCGGGGCCGGGGTGTCGTCCCGGCCGGGGCGGCGGCCGCGAGGGCCGGCCCCGGCGTCCGGCAGCAGCCCGGCGCACAGGGCGCGCGCCAGCGCGAGCGCGGCGCGCAGGGACCGTACGAGGGCCGTCTCGGCGACCTCGTGCGCTCCGTGCGCCGACAGGTCGATCAGCCGCAGCACGGCCAGGTCCCCGCGGCGCAGCAGCCAGCCGGCGGCCACGGCCGCGAGCACATGGCCGAGCAGCATCGGCAGCGAGGGCAGCAGGCCGGCCGAGGCGCCCGCGGCGTCGTGGGCGTGCTCCATGGTGCCCAGGGCCGACGTGGGCCGGCCCGACCGGTCGATCAGCCGGGCGTCGAGCAGCAGCCGGTAGGCGTGCCCGGGGGTGAGGGACGGCGGGGTCGACCCGCACAGGAGCCGGGTGGCCTGCTCCACCAGCGCCCGGTCGTGCAGCGCCGGGCCGGTGGACCCGCCGGTCGTCGCCGCGGCCGGCCCGGCCATCGCGGCCCCGTGCTGGCCCAGCCCGAACAGCGTGTGCAGCGCGGTCTGGCCGAGGGCGAGCAGTGCGGCGATGCCCGGCAGCGAGCGGGTCCGCCCGGTGAGCGGGGCCACGAGCAGCAGACAGCCGGCGAAGCCCGCCGCGAGCGTCCACAGCGGCACGCCCGCGCAGGAGGCCAGGGTGTGCCCGCCCGCGGCCAGCGCGACACAGGCCGCGGCGAACACCGCGGCCCGCAGGATCCGGAGCCCGGCTCCGGGACGCGCCGTGCGCGGGTGGGGGGCAGTCATGGCGGGCTCATCATCCCACTGCCCCTGTCATCCGCCTACGGCAGGTCGGCCGAGCCGCCGTCGTTCACCGGTTCGACCGGCCCATACACCGATTCCCGCCCCGGCGCATCGGCCATCCGGGCCCGGTAACCCCGACGGAGTGCTTATGGCAGCCCACGCGCGGCAATACGTAACGGTATGTCGAGCCGCGGCCAGGAGGCTGGAGCATGAGCATCTGGTGGTCACTCCATCTGCGGCGCGAGGCCGCCAGCGTGCCGCTCGCGCGACGGCTGCTGATCGGCACGATGGAGACGGCGGGCGTCGACCCGGACATCTCCTACGACCTGTCGGTGGCCCTCTCCGAGGCCTGTGCGAACGCCGTCGAGCACGGCGGGGACGCCGCGCCCGGTGCCTCGCAGGCCTACCGGGTGACGGCGTACCTCGACGGGGAGAAGTGCCGTATCGAGGTGGCCGATTCCGGGCCCGGCCTGCCCCGCGCCCAGGACTTCCGGCCGGCCCGTGCGGACGCCGAGCACGGACGCGGCCTGTGTCTGATCCAGGAGCTGACCGACCACGTCCACATCGGGGCGAAGCCCGGCCGGGGCGGGACGGTGGTCAGCTTCGACAAGATCCTCAAATGGACGAAGGACCCCTCGCTGCTCACCGCGTGAGCGCGAGGGGTCCGTGCCGCCGGATCAGCCCTTGAGCGCGGCCATCCACGCCTCGACCTCGTCGGAGCGGCGCGGCAGCCCCGCCGAGAGGTTCCGGTTGCCGTCCTCCGTGACGAGGATGTCGTCCTCGATCCGGACGCCGATGCCCCGGTACTCCTCGGGCACGGTCAGGTCGTCGGCCTGGAAGTACAGACCCGGTTCGACGGTGAGCACCATGCCCGGCTCCAGGGTGCCGTCCACGTAGGTCTCGGTCCGCGCGGCGGCGCAGTCGTGGACGTCCATGCCGAGCATGTGCCCGGTGCCGTGCAGGGTCCAGCGGCGCTGCAGGCCCAGCTCCAGGACGCGCTCGACCGGGCCCTCGACCAGCCCCCACTCCACGAGCCGCTCGGCCAGCACGCGCTGGGCCGCGTCGTGGAAGTCGCGGAACTTGGCGCCCGGCCTGACGGCCGCGATCCCGGCCTCCTGGGCGTCGTACACGGCGTCGTAGATCTTCTTCTGGATCTCGCTGTACGTGCCGTCGACCGGCAGCGTGCGCGTGACGTCGGCGGTGTACAGGGTGTGCGTCTCCACGCCGGCGTCCAGCAGGAGCAGGTCGCCGGAGCGGACCGGGCCGTCGTTGCGGACCCAGTGCAGGGTGCAGGCGTGCGGGCCGGCCGCGCAGATGGAGCCGTAGCCGATGTCGTTGCCCTCGACGCGCGCGCGGAGGAAGAAGGTGCCCTCGATGTAGCGCTCGGAGGTCGCCTCGGCCTTGTCGAGGACCTTCACCACGTCCTCGAAGCCGCGCACGGTGGAGTCGACGGCCTTCTGCAGCTCGCCGACCTCGAACGCGTCCTTGACCAGGCGCATCTCGGAGAGGAAGACGCGCAGTTCCTCGTCGCGCTCGGCGGTGACCTTGTCGGTCAGGGCCGCCTCGATGCCGGCGTCGTGCCCGCGCACCACGCGGACCGGACCGGTGGCCTCGCGGAGCTTGCCGGCCAGCTCGCGCACATCGGCGGCCGGGATGCCGTAGAGCGCCTCGGACTCGGTGAGGGAGTGCCGGCGGCCGACCCACAGCTCGCCCTGGCCGGAGAGCCAGAACTCGCCGTTCTCGCGGTTCGAGCGGGGCAGGAGGTAGAGCGTCGCCTCGTGGCCCTCGCCCTTGGGCTCCAGGACCAGGACGCCGTCCTCGGTCTGGTTGCCGGTGAGGTACGCGTACTCGACGGAGGCGCGGAAGGGGTACTCGGTGTCGTTCGAGCGGGTCTTCAGGTTGCCCGCCGGGATGACCAGGCGCTCGCCCGGGAAGCGGGCGGAGAGCGCGGCGCGGCGGCGCGCGGTGTGCGCGGCCTGCTCGACCGGCTCCAGGTCACGCAGCTCCGTGTCGGCCCAGCCGGACTTCATGTTCTCGGCCAGCTCGTCGGAGACGCCCGGGTACAGGCCGTTCTTCCGCTGCTTGACCGGCTCCTCGGGCTCGGTCTCCGGGCCCTCCGCGGTAGCGGTGTCGGGCACAGCCGGGTTGAGCTCGTCGGACACGTGATCCTCCTCGATACGCCAGTGATCTCCCCCGGGGCCCGTGCGCTCCTGCTTGTGGCCGAGCGGGGCCTCCATCATCGTACGGTCGTACCGGAAGCGGGCGGGGCCGGATGACCTGTTATGCCCGGTCATACCGGCCGGCCGGAACCGTCGCCGGGCCCGTCAGTCGAAGCGGGCCGCCAGCAGGACCACGTCCTCCTCGCTGTCGGCCGTGTCCAGGCCGTCCGGCAGGACCGTGCGCAGGACGTGGTCGGCGACGGCCCCCGGGTCGTGCCGCAGCGCGCGCGGGACGCCCGCGGCGGCGGCGTGCAGCCGGGCGAAGGCGCGGTCCATCGGCTCGCCGGTACGGTGCAGCAGTCCGTCGGTGTAGAGCAGGACCGTCTCCCCGGCCTCCGCCTGCACCTCGGCGCTGGGCGCCTCCCAGCAGGCGAGCATGCCGAGCGGCGCGGAGACGGAGGTCTCGGCGAACTCCGTGCGCCGCTCGCCGATCAGCAGCGGCGGGCTGTGCCCGGCGCCGGCCAGGGTGATCCGGCGCAGCGCGGGCTCGCAGTAGGCGAACAGGGCGGTGGCCGAGCGGGCGGGCTCGGTCAGCCGCAGCAGCAGTTCCAGGTCGGACAGGACGGCGACCGGGTCCTCGCCCTCCATCACGGCGTACGCGCGCAGGGAGGCGCGCAGCCGGCCCATGGCGGCCACCGCGCCGGGCCCCGAGCCGGTGACCGAGCCGACGGACAGGCCGAGCGCGGCGTCCGGCAGCGGCAGCGCGTCGTACCAGTCGCCGCCGCCGCGCGGGCCCGCGCGGTGCCGGGCGGCGAGCCGGACGCCGGGCACCCGGGGCAGCCGGGAGGGCAGCAGCCCGTCGGTGAGGGCCGCCACGCACGAGCGGGTGCGTTCCACCTCCAGCAGCCGCGCCAGGTGCTCGGTGGCGTGCCGGACGTACAGCCCGGCGAGGTGGCGGCGGCGCGGGTGCGGCTCGCTCGGTTCGTCGTACAACCACACGACGGCGCCGAGCCGGCCGGCGGACTCGGTGGCGAGGGGCAGGGCGTAGCTGGCGGCGTAGCCGAGGCGGACGGCCACCTCCCGGTGGCGCGGGTCGAGACCGTCCTCGGCGAGCAGGTCGGGATGGACCAGCTCGGCGCCGCCGCCGGTGTCGTACGGCAGCGAGGCGCGCGGCACGGTCTCGAGGTGACCGAGGTCGGCGCGGCCGAGGCCGAGGCCGAGGCTGGTGCGGGGACCGAGCCCGTCGGCGGGCTCCAGGGCGACCAGGCCGCGGCGGGCGCCGACCAGGGCGGCGCCGGCGCGCAGCAGTTCATGCAGGGCGGCGTCGAGCGCGCTGGTGCGGGAGAGGCGCTCGGTGAGTTCGTGGAGGGTCGTCAGATCGGAGACCCAGCCGGCCAGCCGGTCCTGGAGCAGGGTGCCGGGGGCGGGGGTGTTCGGCGCCGGGACGGGAGTGGTGCCCGGGACCTGAGGGGTCCCAGAGGCCGGTGGGACAGGCGTCGCAGTGTGGGCGGGCGTGGGTACTGTTGAATCGATTCCGGCCACTTTCGGAGGGTGCGGGGCGTTCATGGCGTCCGGCTTCCAGACCGGCGCGTATTGCTGGAAAGCATCGCAAACCCCCATGTCATTCTGCGCCGCTAGCAGTGTCTCCACATGTACACGCACTCGTGAGGGGATGTCCAGCATTGTCCTGCGGGGATTCCTGGTGTCCAGGGGGCTGGAGAGGTTTTGTCCTAACCCCTTGCCTTACCGCCAAGTTGGCTTAAAACTGCCTTAGGTATCGGTGCATTGCGGTCGACTGGCCCTGCTCCACGGAGCGTCACATCGGTCGTGATGGGTACGTACTCGGAGAAGGCCAGGGGTGGTTGGGGGCCACCCGGAACCTGGCGACGGACCCGGGCGTCATAGCCACCGACGGCCGAGCCCCATCCTCCCGTGGCGGAGGCGGAGAGAAACACGCGCGACGGCAAAACGCCAGACTTCGCCACCCCCGCGCCGCGACCGTGCTTTTGATAGACGCACTATGGACGCGGACGCGGCCCACGCTCGACCCCCTGGGGTTTCCCTGCCGTGCGCGGGGTGTGATGCGCCATCAGGTACGCACAGTGAAGTGATCGACACATGGTGTGATGTAGCCCACGGTGTTGCCAGCGGTGCAACGGAAAGGAACGAGCGCTCATGCGCGAGATCCTCGGAAGGCGACGCAGGCTCCTGTCCAGGCGGAACGGCGGGAAGCCCGAGCTGATCGGCGCGGCCCTGTCCTTCGCGACGGAATGGCAGTGGCCGGTACTCCCCGGTGTGGCGCCGGACCCGCAGGGGCGGGCCCGCTGCGCCTGCCCCGACCCGGAGTGCACGGTGCCCGGTGCCCACCCCTTCGACCCGGGACTGCTCGCCGCCACCACCGACGCGCGCATGGTGCGCTGGTGGTGGACCGACCGGCCGGGCGCCCCGATCATCCTGGCGACCGGGGGCCGGGCGCCCTGCGCGGTCAGCCTGCCGGCCCTCGCGGCCTCCCGCGCCCTCGCCCTGCTCGACCGGCGCGGCATGCGGCTCGGCCCGGTCATCGCCTCGCCCACCCGCTGGGCGCTGCTGGTGAAGCCGTACTCCATGGAGCAACTCGGCGAACTGCTCTACGCCAAGGACTTCGTCCCCGGCTCCCTGCGCTTCCACGGCACGGGCGGCTATCTCGCGCTGCCCCCGTCCGAGACCGGCCAGGGCGCCGTCCGCTGGGAGCGCGCCCCGCTGCCCGGCTCGGCCGCGCCCTGGGTGCCCGATGTGGAGGCCGTGGTGGACGCCGTGGTCGACGCCCTCACTCGTACGGGTGTGAGCGCGCCGGAGTTGTAGGGGTGTCGGGCGCGGCCGGGGCGGGCGGGGCCCGCCCGCTCGTTATCTTCCGGGCATGCTGCGTCATCCCGGCGGCCACCGCGCCCCACAGCCGCGTCACGGCGGGCGGCGCCCGCGCGGGCCGCGGCTGCTCGCCCTCGGGACCCTCGTGGCGGCCGTGGCCGCGCTGCCGCTGACCGTGGCGTCCGCGGGGCAGGTGGGCGAGGCGTCCGCCGGGCGGGCGGCCGAGGCCGGCCGGAGCGTCGTACCGGCCGCTTCCCGGGCCGGCGCCACGACCGGCGCGCACGGCGCCCGCCGCACCCGCGTCCCGCTCGGCGCCGGTGTCGCCACCGCCGTCCGCTGCGGCCCGGCGCTCACCTCGCCGGAGGGCGTGGAGGCGCAGACCTGTGTGCTGACCCAGGGCGAGGACACCTGGGCGCGCACCTACTACCGCAACGCCACCGGCAGGCCGCTGGACGCGCTGCTGAGCCTGATGGGACCGGACGGCCGGACGGTCCTGACGCACTGCCTCACCGGCACCGGTGACGAGCCCGCGACCTGCGAGACGCCGCGCGAGCGCGTCCGCGGCGTACCGGACGCCTGCACGGCCGTCACCGAGTTCGCCGCGCACGGTGGGGACGGGGCGCTGCTCCTCCGCTCGGGCAGCAACTCCTGAGGGACACCGGCCGGTTGACGCCGCGCCGCGCTCCGTACACCGGCGCGGACACGGCCACGGGTGCGGCGCGCGCCCGGATCAGGGCATGGAAAGGCCCGGTTGCTGGCGACGGGGGATGCACCAGCAACCGGGCTACAGGAACGGTAACAAGAGATCGGCGGTTCGCAAATTCGGTCTTGCCGATTCGGACACCGATTTTCCGGGAGAAGCGCCGAGTTGTGACACGAGTCACCCTCTGCGCGGTCCGTCGGCACGGCCTGCCGACGGGCCGGCCGTGCCCTCCGGGTCCGGCGCGTCAGCTGAGCGTGACCTGCCGGTTGGTCAGTCCGCCGCGCGCCCGGCGCTCCTCCGGGGTGAGCGGTTCCGCGACGGCGAGGGCGGCGGCGAGGCGCTCGGCGAACTCGGCGGCCGGCCGCTCCACGTCCTTGGCCGAGACGCCGCTCGGCAGGTCCCAGACCGGCACGGTGAGGCCGTGAGCACGGAAGGAGCCCACGAGCCGGGTGCCCTCGCCGAGGCTGGAGCGGCCCTGCGCGTGCAGCCGCGCGAGAGCGTCCAGAAGCTGCTCCTCCGGGTGCGGCATCACCCAGCGCAGGTGGTTCTTCTCCGGGGTCTCGCACCAGTACGCGGCGTCCACGCCGGACAGCCGCACGGTCGGGATCGCGGCGGCGTTGGCCCGCTCGAGGGAGGCGGCCACCTCCGGGGCGGCGTTCTCCGCGTCCGGCACCCAGAACTCGAAACCGCTGTGCACGACCGGCTCGAAAACGCCCTCCGGGTCCAGCAGGTCCTGCAGCCGCGGGCCCTCGGCGGGAGCGCGGCGGCCCTGCACCGGGGTGCCCGGCTCGGCCTCCAGGGCGCGCAGCAGGGTGTCGGCGAGGTCGCGGCTGATGTCACCGGACGCCGTGTCGTTCTGCAGGCCGAGCAGGACCGAGCCGTCGTCCCGGCGCAGCGCGGGCCAGGCCATCGGCAGCACCGTGGCGAGGGTGACCGACGGCACGCCCTCGGGCAGGCCGTCCCGCAGGGTCAGTCCGGCCGTCGCGGCCGGGACCAGCTCGCGCAGCGCGACCCAGTCGCACTCGCCGGGCAGTGACTCGAACGGACGCTGCACCAGCTCGGTCACGGCGTGCGCGGCGGCCCGGCCGTGGCAGGCCTTGTAGCGCCGGCCGCTGCCGCAGGGGCAGGGTTCGCGGGCGCCGACAACCGGGATCTCCCCGTCGATCGGCTGAGGCTTGGCCTTCGTCTGGGGTCGCTTCTTGGCCATGGTGGGTGTCTCCCGGTTACGGCTCTTCTCGTACGTCGGGAGCCTAGCCGTTCGGGCCGTGAGCGACGGGAACCTGTGGACAACGTACGGGCGATCGAGGGATGGGGCGGGAACGGGGGGCCGGGGGAGGCGAGTTCCCGGGTGCGCTCGCGGTGCCTTCGTCCGCTCGCCGGTGCGTGCCGGCCGGCGCGCGCGTCGGTGTCTGCCCGTGTCCGCTGCCGCTCGCGCCGTCCGCGGTCAGTCCAGGTCCTCGAACGCGTCGGCGAAGTCCAGGCCGGACAGGTCCGGCAGCGGCGGTCCGGGGGCGGTCAGCCCGGGGGCGGTCAGTCCGGACAAGGGCACGTCCGGGGAGGTCCTGCCCGTCAGTCTCGTGTCCGATATGCCCGTCAGCGCGGCCTCCGGCAGGTCCGTCGACGGCGTGACCGGGCCGGGCGCGTCCGGCGACGTCCCGTTCGCGGCGGGACGACGGGGCAACGGCCCGTCACCAGCCGCCGCACCCGGCAGCGTTGCCTCCGTGGCCGCCGCCACGCCCAGTTCCCTGCCGGGGGCCGCCGCCACGGCCGGCAGCTCCACTCCCGAGGCCGGTGTCACGGCCGGCAGCGCCAGGTCCGTCAGCGGTGTCCTCCGTCTCGCGGACCGGGTGACGCGCGTAGCGAACGGGTCGTGGCAGCGGCCCGCATCGGGATCGTGGACGTCCCCGTGGACCAGCACCCAGACCGTCACCTCGCCCTCGACGTCGTCCCGGACGCCCCAGTCGTCGGCGAGGGCCGTGATGATGTTCAGCCCGCGTCCGCCGTGCGCGGTCACCGACGGTGTCGCCGGTGCCGGGCGGGTCGGGCCGCCGCCGTCCGTGACCTCCACGAGGAGCCGCCCGCGCGCGTCGACCCGCCAGGCGGCACGGACGTCGCCGTCCCCGGCCGCCGCGTCCCCCAGCGGCCGCCCGTGCCGGCAGGCATTGCTCAGCAGTTCGGAGAGGATCAGTACGGCGTCGTCGATGACCGACTCCGCCACACCCCCGCTGCGCAGCTGCGCCCGCATCCGGTGCCGCGCCTTCCCCACGCCCGCAGGGCCATGGGGTACGGCCATGCTCGACGACGTGGGCACTTCCTGTGCCACCACCAACGCCACCCCCGAGACCTCCTTCGCCCCACGCCACGGTGTGGATGCCCTTTTGGCCTGGACCGGAAACCGGCCAGTCCTCTTCCGGTGACGCATTCGACACGGGTGGACATGCGGTGAGCGCGCCGGTGCACTCCCGGTGACGGGCCCGGCGGTGCCCCGTTTCCCGGTGCCAGGGGCGGCCGCTCAGCGGCCCAGCCGGCGCAGCACCGCACGCGGGCGGTTGGTGATGATGGCGTCGACGCCCAGCTCGACGCAGAGGTCGACGTCCTCGGGTTCGTTCACGGTCCACACGTGGACCTGGTGGCCGGCCCGCCGCAGCCGTTCCACATAGGCGGGGTGGTTGCGCACGATGCGGATCGAGGGACCCGCGATGCCCACGCCCACGGGGAGCCGGCCGTCGCGCAGCCGGGGCGAGACGAACTGCATCAGGTAGACGGTCGGCAGGGCCGGGGCCGCCGCGCGCACCCGGTGCAGCGAACGGGCGGAGAAGCTCATGATCCGGACCGGCGACTCGGCGGCGGAGGCCGGCGCGGCCAGGCCGAAACGGTCCAGCAGGGCCAGCAGCCGCTCCTCGACCTGGCCCGCCCAGCGCGTGGGGTGCTTGGTCTCGATGGCCAGCTCCACCCGCCGCCCGGCGTCCGCTACCAGCTCCAGCAGCCGCTCCAGGGTGAGGACGGAGGTCGCCTCGCGGTCCTCCGGCCGGTGTTCCCAGTCGGGCTCCTCGTCCCGCCCGTGCCAGGCCTCGCGGTTCTTCCAGGAGCCGAAGTCGAGCGCGGCCAGGTCGGCCAGTTCCAGCGCGGAGACCGCGCCGCGGCCGTTGGAGGTACGGTTCACCCGCCGGTCGTGGACGCATACCAGATGGCCGTCCGCGGTCAGCCGTACGTCGCACTCCAGGGCGTCGGCGCCGTCCTCGATGGCCTTCCGGTAGGCGGCGAGGGTGTGCTCGGGGGCGTCTTCGGAGGCGCCCCGGTGGGCGACGACCTGGAGGGAGCGCTGTGGTGCGTGGGTCACCGCGTCATGGTGCCATCGTCACCGGGCGGACGGGACGGGATGGAGGCTTCCCGGCGGCGAACGAGCGGTGCCCCTGGCCGCTTATATAACTTTTACGGTGAATGCCCCGACAGATCCTATATAAAGAGGACCGCCGGACCCACAGCCACGGCTTATGGTGCTCTGACGGCCCGTGGGAAAAGCTGACCGCAAGACCAGCGCGAACGACGACAACAGGCGTGGACCGAGGAGAAGAGCTGTGAGCACCGAGAACGAGGGCAACACGGTACCCCCGGCGCCGTCCGCACCTCCCGTGCCGGTGGCCTCTCCCGACGCTTCCCCGCAGGGCGCGGCGCCCGGGGGGAACGCTCCGGCGGCACCCCTGCCGCCCGTACCCCGGGAGAACCCGGCGGCCCAGCCCGCCGCCCCCGCGGCCGAGCGGCCCCCGGCCGCCCAGGGCACGGCCCGGGCGGGCCACGGCGCGGCACCGGAAGGGCACGACGTACCCCCGACAGGCCACGGCACCCAGGCAGGCCACGGCGCGGCCCCGGCCGGACCGGCCCCCGACGGCTCCTGGCCGCCCCCGCCCCCGGCCACCCCGTCCTACGGCGACGGAGGTGTCTATGGCGGCGGTCCGTCCTACGGCGGCAGTCCGTCCTACGGCGGCGACGCCGGCGGCCCGCACGGTGCCGGGGCTCCGGGCACCGGCTGGGGCGCCTCCTGGCAGCAGCCCGCGACCAAGCCGCGCGGCGGACGCGGCGGCCTGGTGGCGGCGGTCCTGGTGGCCGCGCTGGTCGCGGGCGGCCTGGGCGGCGGCCTCGGCTACACCCTGGCCAAGGACCGGGACGACCGCGGCTCCACCACCGTCTCCGCCTCCGACAGCGCCACGCAGGTCAAGCGCGCGCCGGGGACGATCGCCCACGTGGCCGCCAGGGCGCTGCCCAGCACGGTCACGATCCAGGCCGAGAGCAGCGACGGCGAGGGCGGTACCGGCACCGGCTTCGTCTTCGACACCCAGGGCCACATCGTCACCAACAACCACGTGGTCGCGGACGCGGTGGACGGGGGCCGGCTCACGGCCACCTTCCCGAGCGGGAAGAAGTTCGACGCCGAGGTCGTCGGCCACGCGCAGGGCTACGACGTGGCGGTCATCAAGCTCAAGAACGCCCCCTCCGACCTCAAGCCGCTCGCCCTCGGCGACTCCGACAAGGTGGCCGTCGGCGACGAGACCATCGCCATCGGCGCGCCCTTCGGCCTGTCGAACACGGTGACGACGGGCATCATCAGCGCCAAGGACCGGCCGGTGGCCTCCAGCGACGGCAGCTCCTCCAGCAAGGCGTCCTACATGAGCGCCCTGCAGACCGACGCGTCCATCAACCCGGGCAACTCCGGCGGCCCGCTGCTGGACGCCTCCGGGGCGGTCATCGGCATCAACTCCGCGATCCAGTCCACGGGCAGCGGCGGCTTCGGCTCCGGTCAGTCCGGCTCGATCGGCCTGGGCTTCGCGATCCCGATCAACCAGGCGAAGTACGTCGCCCAGCAGCTGATCAAGACCGGCAAGCCGGTGTACGCCAAGATCGGCGCGTCCGTCTCCCTGGAGGACTCCTCCGACGGCGCGAAGATCACCGACCAGGGGGCGAGCGGTGCCGCCGCGGTCGAGTCGGGCGGTCCGGCGGACAAGGCCGGCCTCAAGCCCGGTGACGTCATCACCAAGCTCGACGACCACGTGATCGACAGCGGCCCCACCCTGATCGGCGAGATCTGGACCCACGAGCCCGGCGACAAGGTCACGATCACCTACAAGCGCGGCGGCCAGGAGCACACGGTGGACCTGACACTGGGGGCGCGCCAGGGCGACAGCTGACGGGGCGGCCCACCGCGGCCGACGGGCCGGTAATCTGTACCCGCGCCGTCGATCTCCGCCGGCGCGGGGAGGTGTGCCCGAGCGGCCGAAGGGAACGGTCTTGAAAACCGTCGTGGCAGCGATGTCACCGTGGGTTCAAATCCCACCGCCTCCGCGGAAGTTGTAAGTACGCAGGTCAGAAGGGGCGCTCCTCGGTGAGGGGCGCCCCTTTGGCATGGGCGCCTGTCTCACCGCGATCCGGTCCTGTCGCGGTGCGGACCAGCTTCCTACAGTCAGTGGTGCCTTGATCGCGGTCAGTACCGGCTAGTCTGTCGGATGGTCAGGGAGTGGCCAGAAGTTCGGAGGCAGGCGGGGCCCGAGCGGCATAGCCAGATGGAGGGACTTCCTGTGGAGTTAGCCCGCACGTCGATAGGCATGCTTGCTGCCTTGACGGTGCCAGCAGGCTTGGGCTGGTTCAAAAAGATGCCCCTATGTGCAGTCGCTTTCACGGGTCTCTATGGGGCTTTGGTCTTACTTCCAGAGAGCCGTAATGCTGATGTATGGCTCGTCTTGGGCGGTCTCACTTTGCTTGCCGTATGTGTGGCTATATTCATGAGGCCGTGGAGTGGCTCCTCCGTGGACTGGAGCCGGATTCCTGTGCCTGATATGACACCGGTAAGGTATTTGGCAACCGTCGGCGCTGTCGCGGCGTCGTTTGTTCTGCTGTATCCGGGGCGGCATGCGGCCTTGGATTATTTACGGACGGTTGTGCGCGGTGATGATCGATTTATGATCACCGTTTCGGGCTTGCTGTTGGCCGTCTTCGGATTCCAGTTCGTTATTGGCTCGGCTGTTGGTCCACTCGTCCGGGATATTAGGTCGAAAATCTCATCCGGACACCTTCCCAGCAATGTCGAGGAATTTGTCAAAGTCGGGGCTCACGTTGGTTGGATCGAAAGGTTGCTTCTGTATTCGTTTCTGGTTGTAGGAAGCCCGGAGGCTGCGGCGCTAGTGGTTACGGCGAAGTCGTTCGCACGCGCCCCTGGTGCCCGAGAAGGCGGCAAGTTGATCGGGGATTACTACCTGATCGGTACATTGGTGAGTGTGGCGGCTTCCCTTACTGCATCCAGTATTACGAGGATGGCGCTGGGCCTATCGCCTCTCTAGGAGATCCGCATGGTGCGCGAGCATCTTTTCTTTCGGCAATTGTTGTCTTTGAATCTTCCGGCGGATGACTACGTGATTGCCGGAAGTGGTCCTTTGTTCGCGCACGGTCTCAGGCGGGATATTGGAGATGTCGACGTGGTGGCGGGGGGTGCGGCCTGGGGTAAGGCGCTCGAGTTGGGTCATCCAAAGGCTGCTCCATTGGGGTACGCGCAGCATATTGTCTTGTTTGACGGGGCTGTCGAAATCCTGGACAGCTGGTTCGGTCACCCTGCGGATCGTTTGATTCCTGAGGCTGAAATAATCGAAGGCTTTAGATTTATGCCTCTTCGGTGGGTGCTCGAGTGGAAGATGAAATTCATGGCCAATGGTGTGCGTCGCGAAAAGGATCAGCGCGATGTCGCGCTGATGCGGCAATACCTGCAATAAACATTGACCTGAGAAGTGCGGAGCAACGCTCTTCTTTCGCGGGCCCAGGGCACAGGGCCCGCGTCGGCTGCTAGCCTCTGCGCGAATCGCGTGGACCAGCGGCAGCAGCGGGGGTGCTCAGCACGGTGGCCGATGATCGATCTGATGCGAACACGCCGGGCCAGGACGGCAGTCGGGCGGAGGGTGCGCGACCGCCCGCGGGCCCGCCCTTGCCGTCGGCCGGCCCGCCTTCCGCGCCCGTGGTCCCGCCCTTGCCATCGGCCGATCCGCCGTCGGCCCCCGCGGTCCCGCCTTCGCCGCCGGCGGACCCGGACGGTGGGGCGGGCGGAGGGTGGTTCAGCCGGCATCAGCAGGCGGCGTGGATCGCTGCCGGGGCGACGGTCCTCGCCGCCCTCATCACGGTCCTGGTGCCTCTGCTCGGCTCCTCCGGTGACGAGAAGGCGGACGGAGCCGCCCCGCCTGTCGTGCCGACCCCATCGGTTTCCGCCGCGGCACCCACGTCGATGCCCCCCTCCGCCGCACCGTCGGAGGAGGCCGAGGCGCCCGTGACGGACCACAGGTCCCCGAGCGCCGCGGGAAGCGAACGCTGGCGGGGTTCCTTGCTGCTCGGCGACGAGCCCAAGGACCTCGACGCCGAGCACCCCGTCGGTGCCGGCTATTCCCCCGAGGGAGACGTGTACCTGCTGCCCGGTGACGAGATCGAGGGGTGGAACGGCACCGTGATCTCTCTCTGGTCCGGACACAGGACCGGTCTGCCGAGCTACGAGGAGTGCGCGGACACCGTCGACGCGGAAGGCACCGCGAAGCAGCGGCTCACCGAGAACACGGTGCTGTGCGTACGCACCAGCGCCGGGAACATCGCCCGGCTCCGGCTCACCGAGCTGGGCTCGGGCGGCAGCGGCAGCGAGAACCGCACCATGTTCGACATCGTCATCTGGGGCACCGGCTGACCCGGCCGCCCGCTACTCCACCGCCGGGTCCTCCTGGGACTGCCGTACCGCGCGGCGTACCGCCTGTTCGACCTCGCGGCGGTCGGCGCCCGTCGCCTCGGCGCGGGTGGCGATCGCCTCGTGCACCGCGTCCGAGGCCGCGCAGAAGCGGCGCCGCTGCTCGTCGTACGCCTCGCCGGTCAGGCCCGCCAGGCGGGCGCGTTCCTCCTCGGCGGTGCGTTCCAGCCTGATCAGTTCATCCGGTATGTCCGTCACGTTCGGATCGTAAGAGGGTTCGGGCCGCCGCGCCTGCCCAGCGGGCCGGAGCCGTCGCTCAGGGGGCCCGGTGCCCGGTCACGCGGGCCGCCGAGGCGATCGTCGCGCGGGCCTCGCGCTCGGACAGGCCCGTCGTACGGGCCGCCTCGGTCAGGGCGTCCGCGAGGGCGGGGCCGATGCCGTTCTCGTAGGCGCGGCAGGCCGCCCAGAACAGGCGGGTGTTGCGCCGGCCCTCGTGCGCGCCGAGGACGAAGTGGACCAGGCCGTGGCCGTCGTCCCCGTGGCCGTCGTCCCCGGGGGCGGTCGGTGCCGGGCGGCGGGGCCGGGGCGGGGGGACCAGGAGACGGAGCAGGGCCGGCGGGCAGGGGGCCGGGGGCAGGCGGGCGGTGCCGGGGGCGGTGGTGTAGACGCCGTGGTCGGTGCGGGAGCCGGGGCCGACCAGGTAGCCGCCGGCGCCCCGGATGTCGATGCCGGGGGCGAGCCGGCCGGCCGAGTTGGGGACCACGGTGTCCGGCGGGCCGGTCAGCCACAGGTGGTGGCCTCCGCTCGGGGTGAGGACGACGACCGTCTCCGGGACCGTGAACAGGTGGCGCAGGGCCAGTTCGCGCAGGGCGGCCGAGGAGTCCGTGCCGGACTTGGTGTCCAGGTCGACGCCGATCAGGTGGTACGGCGGCAGTCCGCAGGCGATGCCGTAGCCGGTGGCCCAGGGTGCGGCGGCGAACAGGGCGCGGACGTGCCCGGGGTCGGCGGAGGCGTCGTACACGCCGTGGCCGAAGCGGCCGCAGGCGCCGTGGCAGGGCGGTCCCGCCGGTTCCGGTTCGTCGCGGTGGGGTGAGCGCAGGGCCGGGAGCTTCGTCCGGGACAGGGGGATGACGGCCAGGCCGCGCTCGGCGGCGGACAGGGCGTGTGCCAGGGCCAGGGTCGTGGCCTGCCGGTCGGGGATGGCCATGGGTCTATCGTCGTACATGTGTTCGAGGAAGGGAAGGGCGGGCTCGATGAGGGCGTCGGTGACGGCGTCGGTGGCGGGGAAGCGGCCGGATATGTGCCGGAACGATTCACCCCTTGTGGTGGCGGAGGGGGCGGACAGTCGTGTCGGGGCTGCCTCGGGTGGTGAACGGCTGAAGATGCCGACAGGGGGTTTATCGACTTGTCATCACGCTTGAGTGCGAATCGTGGCTTCCGAAGTGGTTCACCGGTGATCGCTGGGCAACTCTGGTTGCGCGACGTCGTTCACTGCTCGGTTCTGGAGGTACTACATGCAGGTCAGCCGGTCGGCGTGGTCCGCCGTCCAGCAGGGCAACGACAACGAGTCCGTCGACATCACCCCCCTGTGGGGGTGAGCCCCGGCTGAGGCCCTTCGTGGGGAGGGGTCTCGTGGGGTGTGCTTCAGGGTCGTGACACGGCTGCGCGGCGGTGCTCCGGTGCCGCCGCGCAGCCGTGTCCGCCGACTTGGATACGTCCATGGGGGGCGGCCCGGCGAGGCGGCCCGTACGGCAGGAGCGGCATCGCGGCGGCGATACGGCGGCTGGGGGAGCGTCCTTGAACCCGGGTCTACGGGTCGTACCGCCGGGTACTCGGGGTCGCGCCCATGGGGGTCGCGGGGTCGTAGTCCGGTCGTAGCCCGTGGGTCCTCGGGGCCGTACCCGGGTAGCCCTCAGGGTCGTACCCGTAGACCGGGCGGCCCCTGCTCCACCTTCAGGAGGTGGAGGCAGCCCTACCCCTACAACCTGAGGGGGACTCGCCTTCAGGACCTGCGGCCGATACTCGGAGGGGTACCCCGCTCCTAGCGTGGAGCCATGACCACACCCGTCTGCACCAGCGCCTCGGCCGCCGCCGCACCCAGGCGGCAGACCCCCCTCTATCCGACGTTCGCGGCGTACGTGCGGGCCCGCCAGCCGGTCCTGCTGCGCACCGCGCGCTCGCTGACCGCGAACCCGAGCGACGCCGAGGACCTGCTGCAGACCGCGCTGGCCAAGACCTATGTCGCCTGGGAGCGGATCGAGGACCAGCGGGCGCTGGACGGCTATGTGCGCCGGGCGCTGGTGAACACCCGTACCTCCCAGTGGCGCAAGCGCCGGGTGGACGAGTTCGCCTGCGAGGAACTGCCCGAGCCCGAGCCCCTGCCCTGCGGTGACGACCCGGCCGAGCGGCAGGGGCTGCGCGACGCGATGTGGCGGGCGATCCTGCGGCTCCCGGCGCGCCAGCGGGCGATGGTGGTCCTCAGGTACTACGAGGATCTGAGCGAGGCACAGACCGCCGAGCTGCTCGGGGTGTCGGTGGGCACGGTCAAGTCGGCGGTCTCCCGGGCCCTGAGCAAGCTCCGCGAGGACCCGGAACTGGCCCCGGCCCGCTGAACCGCCCCCGCCCCGCCCGCCGACCGCCCGGCCCGCTGAACCTCCCCCGGCCGCCGAACCGCCCCCGCCGAACCGCCCCCGCCGAACCGCCCCCGCCCCCGCCTGCGGTGCCCGGGGTCCGCGGTGACCGGAGCGTGACCCACCCCCTAGTGACATACCGCGTGGTATGTGCGCAGAATCAGCGCAACCTCTACCACCGCGTAGGCAATGTCGCCCGGGAGGACTCCGTGCTGAGCACCATGCAGGACGTACCGCTGCTGATCTCGAGGATCCTGACCCATGGGTCCACGGTCCACGGAGCGTCGCGGGTGACCACCTGGACCGGCCGGGCCGAGCCGCACCGGCGCACCTTCGCGGAGATCGGGGCCCGCGCCGCCCGGCTGGCGTACGCCCTGCGGGACGAGCTGGGCGTGACCGGCGACGACCGGATCGCCACCCTCATGTGGAACAACGCCGAGCACACCGAGGCGTACTTCGCCGTGCCGTCCATGGGCGCGGTGCTGCACACGCTCAATCTGCGGCTGCCCGCCGAGCAACTGGTGTGGATCGTCAACCACGCGGCCGACAAGGTCGTCCTCGTCAACGGTTCGCTGATCCCGCTGCTCGCGCCGCTGCTGCCGCGGCTGCCGACGGTCGAGCACATCGTCGTCTCCGGCCCCGGTGACCGCGCCCCGCTGGCCGGCGCCGCCGCCCGGGTGCACGACTACGAGGAGCTGATCGCCGGCCGGCCCGACCACTACGACTGGCCCGAGCTGGACGAACGCCAGGCCGCCGCCATGTGCTACACCTCCGGTACCACCGGCGACCCCAAGGGCGTGGTCTACAGCCACCGTTCGATCTACCTGCACTCCATGCAGGTCAACATGGCCCAGTCGATGGGCCTGACCGACCAGGACACCTCCCTGGTGGTAGTCCCGCAGTTTCATGTGAACGCCTGGGGGCTGCCGCACGCCACCTTCATGACCGGCGTGAACCTGCTGATGCCGGACCGCTTCCTCCAGCCGGTCCCGCTCGCCGGGATGATCGAGTCCGAACGGCCCACCCACGCGGCGGCCGTCCCGACCATCTGGCAGGGCCTGCTCGACGAACTCACCGCGCGCCCCCGGGACGTCTCGTCCCTCACCCAGGTCACCATCGGCGGCGCCGCCTGCCCGCCGTCCCTGATGACGGCCTTCGACAAGCTGGGCATGCGGGTCTGCCACGCCTGGGGCATGACGGAGACCTCCCCGCTGGGTACGGTGGCCCGCCCGCCGGCCCACGCCGTGGGCACCGAGGAGGAGTTCCGCTACCGAGTCACCCAGGGCCGCTTCCCGGCCGGCGTCGAGGCCCGCCTCACCGGCCCCGACGGCGCCCGGCTGCCCTGGGACGGCGCGTCGGCGGGCGAGCTGGAGGTCCGCGGCGCCTGGATCGCCGGCGCCTACTACAACGGCCCCGACGCCGAACCCCTGCGCCCCCGCGACAAGTTCAGCGCGGACGGCTGGCTGAAGACCGGTGACGTCGGCACCATCAGCCCCGACGGTTATCTCACCCTCACCGACCGTGCCAAGGACGTCATCAAGTCCGGCGGCGAGTGGATCTCCTCGGTCGAGCTGGAGAACGCGCTGATGTCCCACCCGGACGTCGCCGAGGCCGCCGTGGTCGCCGTACCCGACGAGAAGTGGGGCGAGCGCCCGCTGGCCACGGTCGTCCTGCGGCCCGGCGCGCGCGCCGACTTCCAGGCCCTGCGCACCTTCCTCGCGGAGGAGGCCCGGATCGCCCGCTGGCAGCTCCCCGAGCGCTGGACCACTGTCGAGTCGGTGCCGAAGACGAGTGTGGGCAAGTTCGACAAGAAGGTACTGCGCCGCCGGTACGCGGACGGGGAGCTGGAGATCACCCACCTGTGACGCCCGCACCGGCCGGGCCGTGACGCCCGTACCGGCCGGGCTGTGACGCCCGTACCGGCCGGGCTGTGACGCCCGTACCGGCCGGGCTGTGACGCCCGCACCGGCCGGGCTGTGACGCCCGTACCGAGCAGGCCGTGACGGCGTAGGGGCCCTCCGGCCGTACCGGAGGCCGCGAGGCCGGGCCCGGGAACGGAGCCCGCGCGCCCCCCTGGAGGGGGCCCCGGCCCCGGTCCCCGGCGTCACCCGTCGGCCGGCCCCTCGGGTGTCACCCGTCGGCCGGCCCCCCGGGTGTCACCCGTCGGCCGGTCCCCCGGGTGTCACCCGTCGGCCGGTCCCCCGTGTCACCGTTGGCCGCTCCCCCGTGTCACCGCCGCCCGGTCCGCATGGTCGTCGCCCAGCCCAGCGTCAGCCACACGCCCGCCACCGCGCACACCCCGGTCCAGCCCCAGTGCCCGAAGGCGGGGCCCGCGGCGGCCGAGGCGAGGGCGCCGCCGGCGAAGCCCGAGACGACATAGGCCGTGTTGGCGGTCGCCGGGGTGGCGGTCGTGGTGAGTGCCACGGTCTGGTTGGCCACGTGGGAGGCGACCAGGGCCGCGTGGACGGCGATCGCGGCGGCGAACAGCGCCGGCAGCACGTGCCCGCCGAGCCAGAACAGCGGTACGGCGACGGCGGCCAGCGCGAACGCCGTACCGACGACCCGCGCGGCACCGAACCGGTCCACCAGGCCGCCCGCGAGCGGCGCCACCGCGCTGGCGGTCAGCCCGAAGAGGCCGAACAGCCCGGCGGTCGCGGTGGACAGGCCGTACGCCGGCCCGGTCAGCAGCAGGGACAGCGAGGTCCACAGGGCGCTCCAGGCGCCGAACATCCCCGCCTGCCGGACGCAGGCCCGCCGCAGCTCGGGTGAGCGGCGCAGCAGCCCCGGCAGCTCGGCTATGCCGGAGAACAGCCGGCCCTGCTGTGCCCGCCGCTCGGCCGGCAGGGCGAACGCGGTGGCCAGCCCCAGGGCGAGGGTGAGGACGGCGGACCCGGCGAACACCCAGCGCCAGCCGAGGCCCTGCCCGGCGAGCCCGCCGAGCACCCGGGCCGCGACGATGCCGGTGAACAGCCCGGCGACGACGGCGGCGACATGCCGGGCGCGCCGGTCGGCCGGGGCGCGCGCGGCGACCAGCGGGACCAGCAGCTGGGGGATGACGGTCGCCGCGGCGGCGACGAAGACGGCGGCGGCGAGGGCCGCGGTGCCCGGCGCCACGGCCGCGGCGAGCAGCGCGACCGTGGTGGCGACGGAGAGCCAGGCGACGAGCGAGCGGCGGTTGACGCGGTCGCCGAGCGGCGCGAAGAAGAGCAGCCCGGCGGCGTAGCCGAGCTGGGCCACCGAGGCGATCCAGGCCACGGCCGAGGCGGTGGTTCCGAAGTCGCGGGAGATCAGCGGGAGCAGCGGGGCCGCGAGGTAGATGTTGGCGGCCGTGACGGCGGTGCAGACGGCGATGAGCAGGAGGAAGAGGGTGCCCGAGGCCGGGCGTTCGCGGGCGGGGTCCGGGACGGGCGGTGCCTGGCGGGTGGTGGTGGCTGACGGCATGGCGGGGAGCTTCTCCTTAGAGCCGACTCGCACAACTAACTGGTTGGTTGAAAGGCTCCAACAGCGTGCGACACGGTCCGCATTCCCGTCAACCAAACAGTTGGTTACCGGCCCCCGGGCGCCTACCCTGTCCGCATGGCAACAGTGAGGGACCCCGAGGCCACCAAGGCGCGGATCTTCGAGGCGGCGGTCGGGGAGTTCTCCCGGCACGGCATCGCGGGCGCGCGCATCGACCGCATCGCCGCCGCGGCCAAGGCCAACAAGCAGCTGATCTACGCCTACTTCGGGAACAAGGCGGAGTTGTTCACCCAGGTCCTCGGCACGTGCATGGTCGACCTGGCCTCGGCCGTACCCGTCGACCCCGACGACGTCGACGGCTGGGTGGACCGCCTCCTCGACTACCACGCCGCCCACCCCGAGCTGCTGCGCCTGCTTTTTTGGGAGGGCATCGAGTACGGCACCGCCGACCTGCCCGACGAGGAGGCCCGCCAGGAGCACTACGCCCGCAAGGTCGCCGCGGTCCGGGAGGGCCAGGAGCGGGGCGTCATCACGGACGCCATCCCGGCCGGCGACCTGCTGATCCTGCTGATCTCGCTGACGAACTGGGTGTCCGCGGTCCCGCAGATGCGACGCATCCTCGCGGGCACGGGCGACGGCGACCACGACCGTCTGCGGGCCTCCGTGAAGGAGGCGGCCCGCAGACTGGTCGCGCGCTAGCGGCCGCCGCCGGCGCTCAGTTGGTGCCGATCCGGGCCAGCAGGTCGACGATCCTGCTCTGCACCTCGGTGCTGGTGGACCGTTCGGCGAGGAAGAGCACGGTCTCGCCCGAGGCCAGCCGGGGCAGGTCGGCCTGGTCGACGGCGGCGGTGTAGACGACCAGCGGGGTGCGGTTGAGCTGCCCGTTGGCGCGCAGCCAGTCCACGATCCCGGCCCGTCGGCGGTGCACCTGCATCAGGTCCATCACCACCAGGTTCGGCCGGAACTGTCCCGCCAGCGTCACCGCGTCGTTGTCGCTCGCGGCCCGCGCCACCTGCATCCCGCGCCGCTCCAGCGTCGTGGTCAGCGCCAGCGCGATCTCCGCGTGCTCCTCGATGAGCAGCACCCGCGGCGGGTGCTGCTCGCTGTCCCGGGGCGCCAGCGCCTTCAGCAGGACGGCGGGATCGGCGCCGTACGCCGCCTCGCGCGACGCCTGGCCGAGCCCGGCCGTGACCAGCACCGGCACCTCGGCCGCCACGGCGGCCTGACGCAGCGACTGCAGGGCCGTCCGCGTGATGGGCCCGGTCAGCGGGTCCACGAACAGCGCGGCGGGGAAGGCCGCGATCTGCGCGTCGACCTCCTCGCGCGAGTGCACGATGACCGGCCGGTAGCCGCGGTCGCTGAGCGCCTGCTGCGTCGTCACGTCCGGCGCGGGCCACACCAGCAGCCGGCGCGGGTTGTCGAGCGGCTCGGGGGGCAGCTCGTCGTCCAGTGGCTGCGGGCGCGGGGTGTCCGCCACCTCCACGGCGCCGCCGGGACCGTCCAGCGGCTCCGGCCCTTCGGCGGCGTCGGGCCCCGGGGCGCCGATGGCGTACGACCGCCCGGCCCCCTCGGTACCCGGGGCCGGCCGCCCCGGCGCGGGCTGCGGCACCGGGGGCCGGCCCACGGGCGCCGGGTGCCCGGGCAGCGGTTCGGCCGCCGGGTGCGGCCGGGCGGCCGGGTCCGGCGGCGTGCCCAGCTTGCGCCGGCGGCCGGAACCGCCGGGCGCGTGCGGCGGCGGGGTCGCCGTCGGCTGCTGCACCTGCGCGGCCTGCCGGGCGAACGGCACGCCCTGACCGAGCGTCCGCACGGAGATCGACCGACCCTGTGTCGAGTCCGGGTCGACCGGCCCGCCGCCCGCTGCCTCGGCGGGCAACGGCTGCGCGGCACGCGGCGGTTGCGCAGTGCGGGGGGCGGCGGCCTCGTCGGCTCCGGCAGGCCCTGCGGCCCCGGTGGGAAGGGGTGCGCCGGGCGCCGGGGTGCCCTGGGGCGGGGTGGCGGGGGCCGTGGGGCCGGGAGCCGGGAGCGGGGTTCCCGCGCCGGCGGTGTCACCGGCACCGGGCCACTGCGGCGGGGCGCCGGCCGCGGGCGGGCCGACGGGCGGCACGGGCGCGGGCCGGCCCCCCGGTGCCTGACCGGGCGGGGCCTCGGCGGGCAACGGCAGCGGACCCGGGCCCGCCACCGGAGTACCGGCGGGCGGGGTACCCGGCGGCACGGCAGCCGGGGATGGCGGCGCCTGCGCGGGCGTGCCATGGGCGGGAGTGCTCTGGGCGGGCGTGGCCGGGGCCGGTCCCGCCGGGCTGGGTGCCGCGGGGGCGGCCTGCTGTCCGGCCGCGCCCCGGGCGGGCACGGCGGCACCCGGCTGGGCACCGGGGGCGACGGGACCGCCCTGCACGGGACCGCCCTGCACGGGACCGCCTTGGACAGGACCGCCCTGGACGGGGATGCCCTGCCCGATCGTGCCCTGCGCCGACGCTCCCTGCTCCGGCGTGCCCTGGGCCGGCGTGTCCTGTGCGAGCGGACCGTGCACGTCCGTGCCGTGTCCGAGCGTGTCCTGCGCGGTCGTGCCCGTGCCCTGCGCCGGGACGCCCGCCGCGGGGGTGTGCGGCCCGGGCACCGGTGGTACGGCGGCCCCCTGCGGCAGCCGGCCGGGAGCGCCCGGCGCCGGAAGCGGCCGGGACTGGCCGGGTACGGTCCCCGGCGCCACCGCCTGGGCGGCCTCGGCCGGCTGGGCGGTGGCCGGCTGGGCCACGGCCCGGCGCCGGCGGCCGGTCGGCGCGCTGGTGGGGTGGGGCTGCGGCGGGGTGTGGTCCTCGGACTGGTCGGGCGGTACGGCGTCGTGCCGCGCGGCGGCACCCGGCAGCCCCTCGACGGACACCGGCGTCTGGGCGGGCACCTGCGCCTGACCGGGCAGCGGACCGGTACCGCCGACGCGCGGCCGGCCCTCCTCGCCGGCCCCGGCCCCCGGCCCGACGGGCACACCCGCGCCCGGAGCCATGGACGTCCCGGCGCTCGGGCCGACCGGCACACCGGGGCCCGTCGGAGCCACCGGCACGGCCGGTACGGCTGCCTCCGCGTCGGCCCCGGGAGCCACCGGTACGGCCGTACCCGCGTCCGGGCCCGGAGCCGTACCGGCCGCAGGGACCGGAGTCGCCCCGGTCTCCTGGGCCTCGCCGGTCCCAGCGGACTCGGGGGCCCGGTCGGCCTCGGCCGGCGGCAGGGCGAACACCGTACGGGGGCCGCTCGCCTCCTGCGCCGCGGCGCGCTCCGCGGCGGCGGCCAGCGCCCGCCGGCGCCGCCCGCCCGGCTGCGCGTCCTCGCCGTCCGGGGCGCCACCCGCCTGACCCTGGGCCGGAACCGCCGGGTCGCCCTGGACCGCGACGGCCCGCGTACCCGGCGCCGCTCCGCCACCGGTCCTGGTCGCGGTCCCGGTCCCGTACGCGGCCCCGGTTGCGCCTTCCGCCGCCGGAAGGGCGGGGGGCAGGGCGGCCTGCGGTGCGGCCTCCACCTCGCGACGGGCACGCCGGCCCGTGCCCACGGGTACGCCCTGCGGCGGCACGGTGCCGCCCAGTCCCGTACCCGAGGCGGCGGCCCCCGCGCTCTGCTCGGCCGAGGTCACGACGGACCCCTCGGCCACGCCGTCGCCCCCGCTCTCGTCTCCGCCCGCGCCGTCGGCCGGCCGGGCCCGGCGCCGCCCGGTCCCGCCGGACGCGTGCGGGGCGCCCTCGGCCGGTACCGAGACGGTCTCCTCCACGGGCGCGGCGGCCCGCCGCCGGCGCCGTCCGGTCGGGGCCGGCGCCCCGATCTCACCGGTGTCGCCGGCACCGGCCAGATCACTCTCCAGGAACGCGTCGGTGGAGCCCCGCCGGGCCCGCCGCCGGCCGCCGGCGCCGTCCTGCCCGGCCGCGCCGGCCTCGTCCGCGACGAACTCACCGGCGTCCGGCAACGGCACGCCGGCCACCGCCTCCGGCAGCGGCCCGCCCACCTGCGGCAGCGGCCCGCCGGCCACGGCACCCGCCGTCAGCGCACCCGCGCCGACCGGGGCGGCCTCCGGGGCCTCTGCCGCCTGCGGGACCTGCGGGGCGACCGCGACCGCCCCCGCGCCGCCTCCGAGGGGCACCTCGAGGACGTACGCGCTGCCGCTCATGCCCGGCACCTCGTGCGTCTGGAGCACACCCCCGTGGGCGCGCACGATCCCGCGCACGATCGGCTCGTGCACCGGGTCTCCCCCGGCGTACGGCCCGCGTACCTCGATCCGGGCCACCTCGCCGCGCTGGGCGGCGGCGACCACGACGGTGCTGCCCAGGTAACCGCCCGCAGACACGGGCGTGTTGCCGGTGGCGTCGACCCCGGCGACATCCGCGACGAGGTGCGCGAGCGCGACGGCGAGCCGCCGCGGGTCGACCTCGGCCTCGATGGGCGGCGCGTGCACGGCGAACTGCACCCGCCCCGGCCCGATCAGCTCGACGGCCCCGTCCACCCCGGCGGCGACCACGGCGTCCAGCATCACCTTCGTACGGGTGATGTCCTCGCTGCCCGCGTCCAGCCGCTGGTAGCCGAGGACGTTGTCGATGAGGGTGGTGATCCGGGAGTACCCGGCGGACAGGTGGTGCAGGACCTGGTTGGCCTCGGGCCACAGCTGGCCGGCGTCGTCGGCCGCCAGCGCGGACAGTTCGCGCCGCAGCTCGTCCAGCGGGCCGCGCAGCGACTGCCCCAGCAGGGTCAGCAACTGCTCGTGCCGCCCGGACAGGGCCTCGTACCGGTCCTTCTCCCGCTCGGCGAGCGCCGCGTACCGGTCCTCGCCGGCCGCCAGCTCCTCCGCGTGCTGCTCGCGCAGTTCCTCGATCTCGGTGACGTGCCGCTGGCGCAGCGCGGTCAGATCGGACGCGTGTTCCTCGGAGAGCCGCTCCAGCTCCTCGGCGTGCGCCTTCTCCAGCGCGGCCTTCTCCTCCACCAGGGCGTCGTACGGCCGCCGGTCGGTGAAGGTCATCACGGCGCCGACGAGCTGGTCCCCGTCCCGCACCGGCGCGGTGGTGAGGTCGACCGGCACCTTCCGGTCGCCCTTGGACCACAGCACCTGGCCGCGCACCCGGTGCTTGCGCCCGGAGCGCAGGGTGTCGGCGAGCGGCGACTCGTCGTACGGGAAGGGGGAACCGTCGGCGCGCGAGTGCAGGACGAGGGTGTGCAGCTCCTTGCCGCCCAGCTCACCGGCCCGGTATCCCAGTATCTGGGCGGCGGCCGGGTTGACCAGTACGATCCGCCCGTCGGTGTCGGTGCCCACGACACCCTCCGCGGCCGCCCGCAGGATCATCTCGGTCTGCCGCTGCGAGCGGGCCAGCTCCGCCTCGGTGTCGACGGTCCCGGACAGATCCCGGACCACGATCATCAGCAGCTCGTCGCCGGTGTAGCCGTAACCGTCGTACGCCTGCTGCCCGTTCTCCAGGCTCGCGCTGGTGACCTCGACCGGGAACTCGGTCCCGTCGGTGCGCCGCGCGACCATCCGGGTGGGCTTGGTCCGCCCCTGGGGGGCCATGTGGTCGGGCCGCCGCATCGAGCCGGGGATGAGCCGCGAGTCGAACTGCGGGAGCAGATCGAGCAGCCCACGGCCGACGAGTGCCGTACCGGGCGTCTCGAAGGCCTCCAGCGCGATCGTGTTGGCGTTGACGACGGTTCCGTTGGCGTTGACCAGGACCAACGCGTCCGGCAGCGCGTCGAGTATGGCTGCGAGGCGAGCAGCGCCTCGGGATGGCCTGCTGCTCACGAGACGCCTTCCTCCCTGTTACCGCACCTTGCCGACCGCTCGGGCCATCTTGCCAAGGGGCCCGCTACGTGTCACGCGAGGGAGTCTAAGGGCACGGGTGGTGCTCGCGGCGCCGGATGAGGGGGAGGTCCCACGAGGAAGTGACGGCGAACGCCTGTCCGGTACCCCGGCTCCGCGATACCTTCCCGGGTCCTTTACGGAACCGGTGCGTCCGCCGAACCGGCACGTCGTGCCCCTCGCCCGTCACCTGTCACCCGTCACCGGTCCGGCCTGGGCGGGGCCGTCGATCCGCGGCAGCAGGGGCACCATCCGGTCCCACCGCGCGATCCGGCACCCGTCCCCGCGGTCGTACGAGGCATCGACGGGGCGGCCGGCCCAGGTACCGGTGATCCGGGCGGTGGCCGGGCCGCCGTGGACCATGGTGCAGACGGTGCCGGGGGCGACCGGCGTGAAGGGGTCGCGTCCCCACCGGGTGTGCGCGTCGAGCGTCCGGCAGGCTCCGGCGACGTCCGGGTGCCGGCCGGCCTCGGGGTGGCAGTACACCTCGTACCGCCCGTCCCGCCCGGCACCGGCGTGCCGGACCACGACGGTGAGGTGATCACCCCGGTCCTCGGGCCGCACGGGCGGCGGCATGGCACCGGCCGCGGCAGCGGGTACGGCGGTGAGCGGGACGACGCAAGCGGCGGCGGCGAGCAAGCCCAGGAGGCGGCGCCGCGCGGTGACCGGCAGGACAGAGACCATGCCCTGTCAACGCGGGACGGGCCGAGACGTTGCGGCCGCGCGGGCCCGGTTTCACGGCCGTACGCACCGGACGCGCGAGGCCGTACGGAACCGGAGCCCCCGCCCGCCCGGCCGGTTCCTGATCACCGTCGGCCGGGTCGACGCGCGCACCGCCGGGAAGCCCTTTGCCCTGCGGCCCGCCTGCCTAGTACCGTGGGGGGCGATTGGTGACAGGGCACTCGCCTGTGTCATCATCTGCACGCACCATTCGCGCGCTCGCGTGAGCGGTTGTGCTGGAGGCGTCGCCTAGTCCGGTCTATGGCGCCGCACTGCTAATGCGGTTTGGGCCTTAAAGCCCATCGAGGGTTCAAATCCCTCCGCCTCCGCTCCCACCGAAGCCCCGGTCCCCAGGATCGGGGCTTCGTCGTTCCCCCCGCCCTACTCCCGTCCTACCCCGGCTCTCAGGACGTTTCCGCAGGTCACAAGGGGTGCGGGGAGCGGATTTCACATGACGGCGGCAGTCATGTAATGTTCTTCCTGTCGCCGCGAGCGGGCCGAAAGGACCGGGAGCGAAGGCAAGACAAAAGAACAAGCACTCGTAGCTTAACGGATAGAGCATCTGACTACGGATCAGAAGGTTGCAGGTTCGAATCCTGCCGAGTGCACAGCAGACCAGAGGCCCTGTGGAGCAATCCACAGGGCCTCTGGCTTTTGCCTTGACGGCAGTGTTTGACGGCAACCGCTCCTGTCCCCGATCGGCGAGGGCGTCTGTCGATGCGAACCGCGGACCACGAACCCGACGCGCGCCCGTCGCGGGGCTGACGCTTGCGCCCGATGGCGACGCAGGTGGAGGTTGGTGCGGCTGCCCAGCCCTTAGCTCCCCTTGAGCCCTCTGAGGTGTCGGTGGGTGCCGGTAGCCTGGTGTTGTGCTCCGTCGCGAACACTAGATGTTGTGGTGTGCCTATTGGGTCATGGCACATGTTGTGGTGTCTTGCTTGCTGCTGGGCCAGTCGGGGTGCTTCACTTGATCCGCCAAACCAAAACAGGCCCCAGCCGGGGCCCAACTTGGGGTTGGGCACACGGCAATGGGGCCTGATGCGTTGGTCGCGCCTTGGGACCTTATCGCCCTCTCTTGGTTCCTCCAAGACGGGCAGCACCGCGCGTCCGACTCCGGAAACGGATGTGCCATGACAGGCCGGCCCAACACCCGGGATGTGTCCAAGCGCGACGATGGCTGGGCGGTGACGAAGCCTGGGGCCGAGAGAGCCAGTGCACTTCTGCCGACTCAGGCGGCGGCAGTTGCTCGGGCCAAAGAGATCCTGGCCAACGAGGGCGGCGGAGAGCTTCGCGTTCGCGGTAAGAACGGGCAGGTGCGGGAGCAGAACACCGTTCCGCCGGGCAGGGACCCGAAGAAGTCGAAGGGCTGATCGCGATGGGCAAGTACGTGATCAATAAGGACTTCAGCGGGCAGCGTGAGGTCGAAGCCGCTGGCTTCAAGACCGTTGGCGACTTCATCGACTTCTACACGGTCGATGGAGACGGTGACATCGTCGTGACGCTCCGAATCCGGTCCGCTCGGGTAGAGACGATTGACCTGGTCAGTGGCTGACCCAGGTAGGCCGTGCTGAGACGGAGCCCCTGCCAGCGCGGCGAGGGCTCCGTCTCGGGATGTGCGAAACCACTGGGTTGCAGTTAGGGCCTCGGTTTCGCCTCCATCTACTCACTCACTTCGTGTCGTCGTCCTCCCGTAGGGGCTTGGCCCACGCGGTCGAAAGCAGACCGCTGGGAGTCGAGTCGTACGAAGGTGTAGATGTCCATGGTCACGCGGATGGAGCTGTGGCCGAGGACTTCCATGATCATTCGGGCGTCGGCGCCCTGTTCGTGGAGCAGGGACGCGCAGGTGTGGCGCAGGTCATGGAAGCGGACCTTACGGACTCCGGCGCGAGCGCACAGCGCCTCGAAGGACCGGTTGAGGTTGCGCGGCTCGATGGGGGTCCCGTTCTTCGTGGTGAAGACGAGGCCCTGACCTGTCCCCTTCCAGCTGGCACCGGCCGCCTTCCGGTCGGCTATCTGCTGCGCGCGCTGGGCACGGAGCGCCGTCACGCATTCGGCCGGCAGAGCCACGCGGCGGGCCGAGCGCTGAGTCTTCGGCGCGACGATCAGCAGTTCGCCGCCGACCCGCTGTAGGGCCTGCCGGACGGTGAGGACACCTTCATGAAGATCCACGTCCGACCAGCGCAACCCCAGCAGCTCACCCCGACGCAGGCCGACGCGGACCGCCAGCTCGTAGACGGCCCACAGCCGGTTGTCACGGGCCACCGCCAGGAGCTGGCGCCCTTCCTTGGCGGTGAGCGGTTCGATAGTGTCCGGTGACAATGGGTTCGGCGATGTTGAGGGCCAGGGTCAGCAGGCCGGAGACGTGCATCAGCCGGGTGGCCGCCGTCATCTGCTCGGGCGGGACGCCGCGCAGGGAGAGATAGCGCAGGGCGACCAGGAGACCGACCACGGACAGGTCGACCATGGGGGCGATCAGGGGCGCGATGGGGGCGGGGACGCCCAGGCGCAGGGCCAGGGTCCATACGTTGCCGAAGGAGAAGACGAACGCGAGCCCGGCGATGATGCCCATGACCACGGTCACGGTGCGCTGAGTGATCCGGTCCTCTGTCATGTGTGTTCACCTCCTTCCGGGTCTGACGGTGAGCGGTCGGGACCAGCGGATCACGCGGCAAGCGGCGGAATGGCGTCGTCGTCCGAGTCGTCCTTCATGAGGTCGATACCGGGGAGCTGGGTGGCGAGCAGGTCAGCCGGGTCAGCGGTGAGGTGAGCGGTCCGAGCGGCGATGCCGGCGGAATCGGCTTCGCTGACGTACGCCGGTTCCTGCAACACGGTCGGGTTGGCGTCGGGCCACAGCCTGATGTCGTCACCGAGGGCAGCCACGGCAGCCTCGATGGTCTTCTGCGCGAAGGACAGACCGACCGGGCACACATCGCGGATGAAGGTGGGGATCGCGTCCCCGGTGGTCTTCTGGAAGACGAGGATGACGATCATGCCCGCCGAGCGCCCCATCTTCACCAGTTCCTCCAGGAGGCGGGCGTTCTGAGCCGCCAGGGCAGCGAGCTGCTTCGACTCCTTGTCGGAACCCTTGTGATCGCGGACGAAGGTGTGCGCCTCCCCAAAAATCAGTCCAACGGGATGGCCGGGAAGGTCCCGACCGGTCCCGCAACGGCATCCTGCAAGCCCTTGCCTGTGGCTAAAGTTCGGCGACCACCAGAGCAAATAGGCTCTTATATGGGTGTAGCGGAATAATCGACGTAGAAAGCTGCGAGCGGCTGGGAAGACGAGATCAGGGCTTGGCCGCACGACCGGCAGAGGCCCGGCACGGCGGAGCTGTTCAGAGTTTCTTTAGCGGGCCGCGCGCGCTGGCGGCCACGGGCCGCCGCCGCTCCTGTCTGCCGCCCCGCTCCGGCGGCCCCACCCGCTCAGCGCGCGGCATCGCCGAGGCGGACGACCAGCTCAGGAAGCAACCCGACCAGTCCGAGCACCAGGAACAAGCCGACCTTGCGCCAGGCGCGATCACCCTCCCAGCGGCTCGCCGATTCGGGATCGCAGGGTCCGCGAACCACAGTTCGGACCTGTTGCCCTGTCGCGTCACCAACGCCCAGGACGGAGCGGAGTACGGGCCGCGACGCACGAAAGAAGCGTGGCTGAGGCCGGCACGGGGTTGCTGGAGACACACGTGACGGGTGTTCGTTCGGCGCACCCGCCGCCGTGGCTGACTTTCGGTGGCTCATGTCAAGGCCCCTCTCCAGTGCATTGACAGGGAGCCGGGGGTGCGGCGGCGCCCGCATCCGAGCGCGCCAACCGCCCCGGTACCGATCGGCATCGGGGTCCTGATCAGGGCTTCCGCGACCGGACCACCCGGAATGCTGTCCAGGCTGAGGGGTGGTCCGGTCTTTGGGCGACTGGGTCTCGTTGTGGAATGGCGGCGTTGGGGAGCGCCTGGCCTTGGATTCAGCTCAGGGCCTTGCCGACCTCGTAGATCGTCGGCCTGTCCCCGGGCGCGTGGCTGAGCATGGCCTCGATCAGCTCCCCCATCTCGCCCTGCACCTTGACGGGTCGGCGCTTGCCGTCCGCCACGGCTTGCCGTTGCACGGGGCGTGGTGCGTCGTCCGGGTAGTCGACCGCCCGCCAACCCGTGGCGGAGATGAGTAGTGAGGCGCCGAGCGCGTAGATGTCGGCTTCCTGCGTGGGCTCGGCCTCTCCGGTCGCGAGCACGCTGCGCGCGATCTCCGGTGCTTCGTAGTGAACGAGGCAGCCGCGGAACGGGAAGTCGTACCCCTCGGGTACGCGACCACCACTCGCCAACGCCAGGTCGATCAGGTGAGTTCGATCCGGACCGATGATGAAGTGTGCGGGCTGTATGTCGCCATGGGCCCAGCCTTTCGCGTGCAGTTCGGCCAGGGCTTCCACACAGCACAGAGCCACGCTGGGGTCCGGTTCGATGCGCGACTCCGGATCGCGGCAGGGCTCCCACAGCCGATAGAGGTCGAGCCCCTCGCGCCACGGCTGCAAGTTCCAGGTACCGCCGTCCCACTCGCCGTACGCGAAGTCGTGGAAGCCGAGGCGGTACAGCACGGCGCCCTCGCGTGCGGGTGCGAGCGCCGTCCAGGGCTGGGCCGGCCAGTCGGCCGTTGCCTCGATGGGGTATCCGACCTTCACGGCGTAGTGGCCACGATGGCTCTCGACCTCCCAGACCATGGAGCCCCGACGATTGAGGACCAGGCGCTGAGCCGTGGGCATGAGTGCGTCGAGCACGACGATCGGCAGTTCGGGGGGTGTCCCAGGCAACGTCTGTTCTCCTTCCGAGCGACGCGGCCGACGCCGTACCCGAGGCCGGCCGCGTCGCTGGTGTCGTGTCGCTACGCCTGACCGTACGGACGGCCGCAATCCGCGTCGCACTGCGCGAGGTTCGTGCCGTCCACGGTCCAGAGGTCGTCGAAGACCATGAACCCGGCCGCCTTCATCGCGTGTGCGGAGGCGGCGACCTTCTTCGGGTCACGCGCCCCTCCACCCGGCTTGGGGTTGTGGTGGAGGAAGCGGCCCGCGAACCGATCGCACAGTTCGGCGTACTCCTTGGTGTGCAGGATGAGCGCGTGGAGGCCGAGGTCCACGTCGTCCGACGGGACCATGGGCACGGTGGCGGTCGCCGCGGTCACCACGAAGGCCACCGCCTGGTCCGCGATCCGCTCGGCGCGCTCGCGCGTCTGTCCGTTGTGGACCATCATGAAGTGGCTGAGGCTGTCGAGCAGTTCCTCACCAGCCACCGCACGACCGGTCTTCTGGTCGTTGGCCGTTGCCGTCATGCGAATACTCCTTGAGTGTCGCTGTGTTCTGGCACTTGCGCCCGCGCCGGTCACCGAGGCGGAGACCACGGGCCACCGGGGGTTTGGAAGGCCGGCCCCGAACGGGGAAGAGGGAGCCGAGGAAGGTGTCATCCCGTTCGGGGTGGCCGGTCTACTGGCTGATACCGAGGGCCATACCGATCACCAGGCCGCAGGACTCACTGACCACGATGACGAAAAGACCCCTCGCGAACCGGCCGATGGCGCACATCACAGGCCACCCCGGCTGTTGCCGTTCTTGATGGCAAGGCGGGCGCTCAGTTCCTCCCGCGCGGTCGGCGCCACAAGGTTGTTCGGCAGGGCGTCCCACTCGACACCGCCACCGATGGGCCTTATCTGCACCCTGGCGCCGACCTCATCCATGACGACGCCGATCCGTCCACTGGCAGTGTCTTTCGCCAGTTCACCGATGCCTGGTCTGGTCTGCTGGTTGCTCGCCATGCGGCAGAGCATCCCGCCGCCCAGCAGGACGCCAGAACCCCCGACGCACCCCACTTTGGGACGTCCTGCGTCGGGTAGAACGTCCCTAGTGCCGTCCCTGCGTATTAGGAGAGATTGGGATGCCGAACGAGAGGCTACGTGCTGCCATGGCGGCCGGCGGATGGACGTACGCCGCCCTCGCGGACAAGGTCGAGGTCGATCCCAAGTCCGTCGAACGGTGGGTCAATCTGGGGCGTACGCCGCGTCGAGCCACGGCCATGCTGGCAGCGGAAACACTAGGAGAAGACGTGCACGCTCTATGGCCTGCGCTCCGGCAGGCACGCCCCGCCCGCGCCGTCAGCCCGGAACTTGTGGCCCTCTACGACCAGCGGGCAGACATCCCCGTGTCGACCTTCGTGGACATGCTGACCCAGGCCCGCGAGCGGATCGACGTGTTGGTGTACGCCGCTGTCTTCCTGCACGAGGCGTACCCGCGGCTCAATGACCTGCTGCGAGAACGAGCTGCCGATGGGTGCGCGATCCGCATCGCAGTCGGCGACCCGGACAGCACGAACGTTCAGCAGCGCGGTAAGGAGGAGAAGTTCGGGCACGGGATCGAGTCCCGCTGCAGACTCGCCCTCATGCACTACCGCCCGCTGGCCGAGGTCGCTGGTATCGAGGTCCGGACCCATGCCACCACGCTCTACAACTCGATCTATCGCGCGGACGACCAGGCGCTGGTCAATGCCCACGTCTGGGGCGTGAACGCCTACGGTGCTCCCGTGTGGCATCTGCGCCGCAGCGGGGAGGGTGGCATGTTCGATACCTACGCCAGCAGCTTCGACGCGGTGTGGGAAACCGCGACGCCGATAAGCGAAGAAGGATGACCATGGCCAGGACCGAGTACTACGACGACCCGGCGGCACCGGAGCCGAACAGCATGGTGGTCGCCGCGTCCGCCGTGGTGACCGACGACGAAGGACGCATTCTCCTCCAGCGCCGGCGGGACAACGATCTCTGGGCGCTGCCAGGAGGCGGCATGGAGATGACCGACTCACTCCCGGGAACAGCCGTCCGCGAGGTGAAGGAGGAAACGGGCCTGGACGTGGAGATCACCGGGCTCGTTGGGACGTATACCGACCCGCGTCACGTCATTGCCTATACGGACGGTGAAGTGCGCCGACAGTTCAACGTCTGCTTCACTGCCCGAGTGGTCGGCGGACGACTCGCGATCTCTGACGAGTCCACGGATCTGCGTTTCTTCCCGGTTGATGAGCTTGCCAAGCTGCCCATGCACCACACGCAGCGACTACGGATTCAACACTTTATGGAGCATCGGGAGCGGCCATACCTCGGCTAATGCTGTGTGCCGCATGAAGCAACAATAGTGACAGTGACGATACACCTATCCAGAACCTGCGTGAGGGCCCATCACCTTGATGATGGGCCCTCACGCAGGTTCGAGGTTTAGCTCCTCCATTCTTATCCTGTTGCTATGGAGGCAAGAGGTGCCTAGCTTATGAGGGATTATGAAGCCAGTCCTTGCTGTATCCTCTTGCGGGCAAGAGCGAAGGCGCGGTTCGGCACGGGAACATCGGTAGCAATGATCTGCTCGTAGGCGGAATTTAGAGAGCGCAGCAAACCTTGCGCCTCGTTCCAGTCGATGTCTTTTGAGAGCAACCCGATCTCAACCTGATATTTATGGCGAAGTGCCGTATAAGACCGGGCGGACGATTGGACGGATCAGAAGGTTGCAGGTTCGAATCCTGCCGAGTGCACACAGACAAGAGGCCCCGGATTTACTCCGGGGCCTCTTGCGTTTCAGGGGCGTACAGCAGCGAAGTACAGTAACCGCGTCAGCCGGCGCGGAGCGCCGGGCCCGCACAGACCGTTGGGCAGGTCGCGGGCAAAGCGATGTTCACCTACCGCTACAGCTACCGTCCGGCCGTGTGGGAGCGCCTGCTCACCCGGGCCGGCTTCGCCACGGCCGACGCGCGGATCCTCCACGCGCCGCGGCCCGGGCATGTCGGCCCGCTCCAGGGGGGACCGTGGCACGGACCGAGTACTACGACGACCCGGCGGCACCGGAGCCGAACACTCTGGTGGTCGCCGCGTCCGCCGTGGTGACCGACGACGAAGGGCGTGTTCTTCTTCAGCGGCGACGGGACAACGATCTCTGGGCGCTGCCAGGCGGCGGCATGGAGATGACCGACTCACTTCCGGGAGCGGCTGTCCGCGAGGTGAAGGAGGAAACGGGGCTGGATGTGGAGATCACCGGGCTCGTGGGGACGTATACCGACCCTCGTCACGTCATCGCCTACTCGGACGGTGAGGTGCGCAGGCAGTTCAACGTCTGCTTCACGGCCCGTGTGGTCGGGGGCCGGCTCGTGATCTCGGACGAGTCCACGGAGCTGCGGTTCGTCCAGCCGGAGGAGGTCGACCGGCTGCCGGTGCACCATACGCAGCGGCTCCGTGTCCGGCACTTCCTGTCGGCAACCGTGCCCCACGTCCTTGTCAGACCCTGCCCTTACGCTCGTGAGTGATGGCACGGGTCTGGAAATGCACGGGGCTGCGCTGGTCGCCGGGCGGGCCGGTGCTGGTGTGGGACGGGGGGCGGCGCAGCGCGCCGGCCCGCGGGAAGCGGGTCGCCTTCGCCGTGCCGGAGGGGGGTGTGCGGGCGTGCGCGGGGGCGCGGGGGAACGACTGTCCGGTGCGGGCCGTGGTGCCGGGGCGGAGTACGGGCGGCCGGTGCGAGGAGTGCGCGCGGCTGGAGCGGGCGCACTCGGTGGCCGCCGACACGGTGGCCGGCGATCCCCGGCCGTACCGGGTCTACCTGGCCTGGTTCGGGCCGGGCAGGGTGAAGGTCGGCATCACCGCCGTGGAGCGGGGGCCGGCCCGGCTGCTCGAACAGGGTGCCGTCTGCTTCACCTGGCTCGGCACCGGTCCGCTGATGGCCGCGCGGCGCACCGAGGAGCTGTTGCGGGCCGCGCTGCGCGTGCCGGACCGGGTTCCGTACACCGAGAAGCGGGCGGTGCGGTCGGCGCTGCCGGGCACGGAGGCGGAGCGTGCGGCCGAGGTGCGGGAGCTGCACGCGCGGGCCGTCGCGCTCGACGGGTGGCCGGAGTCGTTGCGGCCCGAGCCTTGCCGTGTCGTGGATCACGTGGGTGTGTTCGGGCTCGGGGAGGTGCCCGGGGCGTTCGGTGAGGTGCTGGAGCTGGTGCCGGGCGGGAGCGTGGGCGGGGAGCTGGTCGCCGCCGCCGGGCCGGATCTCCATCTGGCGGTCGGCGGACGCGGGGTCGTCGTCCTGGACACCCGGCTGATGACGGGGTGGGAGCTGGTGCCGGCCGGGCCGGAGGGGGACGGGTGCGCCTTTCCCGTCCGGGAGTTCGGCAGGGAGCCGGACGGTTTGTTCTGATCCGGCCGGGCGCGCTGCCCTTCCCGCCGCATCCCAACTCCCCTCCGGTCCGGGGGGGTTTCTCAGAGAAATCACAGACTCTGGAAAGCGTCTTCTCAGAGCGCGCCGACAGGGTGACCGTCATGACCACGACCTCGCCCCAGGGGCGCACCGAACTGCTGAGGCCGGACGGGAGCCCGGTCCGGGTGCTTGTGGTGGACGACGAGCTGTCGATCACCGAACTGCTGAGCATGGCCCTGCGCTACGAGGGCTGGCAGATCAGGAGCGCGGGCGACGGACAGGGGGCCCTCCAGGCGGCCCGCGAGTTCCGGCCCGACGCCGTCGTGCTCGACATGATGCTGCCGGACATGGACGGCCTGTCCGTGCTCGGGCGGCTGCGGCGCGAACTGCCGGACGTGCCCGTGCTCTTCCTCACCGCCAAGGACGCGGTGGAGGACCGTATCGCCGGACTCACCGCCGGCGGCGACGACTACGTCACCAAGCCGTTCAGCCTGGAGGAGGTCGTCGCCCGGCTGCGCGGGCTGATCCGCCGGTCCGGCGCCGCCGACCGCCGGTCCGGTTCCGTGCTGGTTGTGGGGGACCTGACCCTGGACGAGGACAGTCACGAGGTCACGCGCGGCGGGGCGTCGATCCACCTCACCGCCACCGAGTTCGAACTGCTGCGCTTCCTCATGCGCAATCCCCGGCGCGTGCTCAGCAAGGCGCAGATCCTGGACCGCGTGTGGTCGTACGACTTCGGCGGCCAGGCCAATGTCGTGGAGCTGTACATCTCCTACCTGCGGCGGAAGATCGACGCCGGTCGCGAGCCGATGATCCACACGCGGCGGGGAGCCGGCTATCTGATCAAGCCCGCCACGGCGTGAGCGGGCGGTGGCGGCCCGGTCCGCGGTGGCGCCGGGCGGGTCAGCCGCGCACCCTGCGGACGCGGCTCGTCGTCGCCTCCGTGACGCTGATCGCGGTGGTGTGCGCGGTGATCGGCACGGTGACCACGCTGGCGCTGCGCTCGCACCTGTACGAGCAGCTGGACGGCAAGGTCACCGAGATCGCCCTGCGGGGAGCGGGGCACCCCGGACCCGGCGCCGGAGCCGTCCCCGGGCTGCCCCGGATGCCGGTCGCGTCCACCCCGGACACCAAGGTGGAGAACCTGCTGACGAAGGGGCCGACTCCGTTCGGCGCCGTCGCCGCCTATGCGCCCGGCTCCTCGGTCGGCAGCGCGGCCGTCGCCCGGCGGCAGAACGACGACAACGGTTTCTTCAAGCAGTCGCGGGCCGAGGGCCTGACCGCTGCGCAGAAGTCGGCGCTCGGCACGGTGCCGCGGGACGGTGCCGCGCACACCGTACGGATCCCGGGCCTCGGTGACTACCGCGTGCGGTACATGGCGAGCCAGAACGGCGGTGACGCCTTCTACGTCGGGCTGCCCACCAAGGACACCGACGACAACATCAACACCCTGATCCTGGTCGAGATCAGCGTCACCGCCGCCGGTCTCCTCGCCGCCGTCATCGCGGGCTGTGTGCTCGTGGGCGTCGCCACCCGCCCCCTGCGCAGGGTCGCCGCCACCGCCACCCGGGTCTCCGAACTCCCGCTGCACACGGGCGAGGTGATCCTCAGCGAGCGGGTACCGGAGGCGGAGTGCGACCCGCACACCGAGGTCGGCCGGGTCGGCGCCGCGCTCAACCGGATGCTCGACCACGTCCACGGCGCCCTGCACGCCCGGCAGCAGAGCGAGACACGGGTACGGCAGTTCGTGGCCGACGCCAGCCACGAGCTGCGCACCCCGCTCGCCTCCATCCGCGGGTACGCCGAACTCACCCGGCGCGGGCACGAGGAGATCGGGCCCGACACCCGGCACGCCCTCGGCCGGATCGAGTCCGAGGCCGGGCGGATGACCCTGCTCGTGGAGGACCTGCTGCTGCTCGCCCGGCTGGACGCCGGCCGGCCGCTGCGGTGCGAGCCCACCGATCTGGTCCCGCTGGTCGTCGACACCGTCAGCGACTCCCGCGCGGCGGGCCCGGACCACCGCTGGCGGCTCGACCTGCCCGACGCGCCGGCCCTGGTCCCGGCGGACCCGGCCCGTATCCAGCAGGTGCTGGTCAACCTGCTGGGCAACGCCCGCAAGCACACCCCGGCCGGTACGACCGTCACCGCGCGGGTGCGCCGGCGTGGGCCGTGGCTGTGCGTGGACGTGGAGGACGACGGGCCGGGGATCCCCGCCCGGCTGCTGCCGCACGTCTTCGAGCGGTTCGCCCGGGGCGACTCCGCGCGCACGCGCGCCACCGGGTCCACGGGCCTCGGGCTCGCCATCGTGCAGGCCGTGGCCGCCGCGCACGGGGGCGCGGTCACCGTGGACAGCGCCCCCGGCCGTACCGTCTTCACGCTGCACCTGCCCGTCCTCGCCACCCCGGCCGCCACCGAGGCGGTCCCCCCGGCCCACCGGGCCTTTGCCGCCCCCGCGCCGGCAACGCACCCGCGACCGCACTCATAGCCCCGGCACAGCGCCACCACATGGGCACGACAGGGGGCCTGAGAAGAGTCGGTGCCATGCGAACCGACTCTTCTCCCGGCCCCCTGCCGGCCCGGGAGCACCTCCCGGCCGGAGACGCCGGTACGCCTGTCCTGGACGTAGTGATCCCCGTCTACAACGAGGAGAAGGACCTCCCGCCGTGCGTCCGCCGGCTGCACGAGCACCTCGCGCGCACCTTCCCGTACGCCTTCCGCATCACCATCGCGGACAACGCCTCCACGGACACCACCCCGCTGGTGGCGGCCCGGCTGGCGGCCGAGATTCCCGAGGTGGGCACCGTACGGCTGGAGCAGAAGGGCCGGGGTCGGGCGCTGCGGACCGTGTGGTCGGCCTCCGACGCGCCGGTCCTCGCCTATATGGACGTCGACCTGTCCACCGACCTCAACGCCCTGCTGCCGCTGGTCGCGCCGCTGATCTCCGGCCACTCCGACCTGGCGATCGGCTCCCGGCTGGCCCGCGCCTCCCGGGTCGTACGCGGTCCCAAGCGGGAGTTCATCAGCCGGGCCTACAACCTGATCCTGCGCGGTTCGCTCCAGGCCCGCTTCTCGGACGCGCAGTGCGGCTTCAAGGCGATCCGCCGGGACGTGGCCCAGGTGCTGCTGCCGCTGGTGGAGGACACCGGCTGGTTCTTCGACACCGAGCTGCTGGTGCTCGCCGAGCGGGCGGGCCTGCGGATCCACGAGGTGCCGGTCGACTGGGTCGACGACCCCGACTCCACCGTCCACATCGTCAGGACGGCCACCGACGACCTCAAGGGGGTGTGGCGGGTCGGCAAGGCCCTGGCCACCGGATCGCTGCCGCTGGACCGGCTGGCCCGGCCCTTCGGCGACGACCCGCGCGACCGCGACCTGACCGGCGTGCCGCACGGCCTGGCCCGCCAGCTCGTCGGCTTCTGCGTGGTGGGCGGCCTGTCCACCCTCTTCTACCTGCTGCTGTACAGCGCCTTCCGGCAGGGCGTCGGCTCGCAGACCGCCAACGCGCTCGCGCTGCTGGTCTCCGCCGTGGCCAACACGGCCGCCAACCGCCGGCTCACCTTCGGGGTGCGCGGCCGGGGCGGCGCGGTCCGCCACCAGGCGCAGGGCCTCGTCGTCTTCGGCATCGGCCTCGTACTGACCAGCGGCTCGCTCGTCGCCCTGGACGCGGCCGGCGGCAGCCCGGCGCACTCCACCGAACTGGCGGTGCTCATCGCCGCCAACCTCGCGGCGACCGTGCTGCGGTTCCTGTTGTTCCGCGCCTGGGTCTTCCCGGACCGGCCGGCGACCGGCCCGGCCACACCGGCCACCACGCCGACGCTGGGCACCACGCCCGCCCCGGCCACACCGGCTGCCCCGGCCGCCGCGCCCGCCCAGCTCCCGTACCTGTGGCCGCACCAGGCCACCGCCCACCTCCGCGCCGGCGACACCGCGGACACCGTCCCGCGGCCGCAGCCGGTGCGCCCGCACTCCACCGACCCGGGGGACACCCGATGACCACCCACCACGACCCGCCGACGACCGTGCCCGGCGCCCCGCCCGCGGGAGAGCCGGCCGCCGGTGCCGGGCAGCCGTTCGTACGGCGGCTGTGGCGCGGCCGGCCCGAGGACCCCCGCTGGGCGCGCCCGGCCCTGCTGGTCCTGCTGGCCGTCACCCTCCTGCTCTACCTGTACGGCCTAAGCGCCTCCGGCTACGCCAACTCCTTCTACTCGGCGGCCGTCCAGGCGGGCAGCACCTCCTGGAAGGCGTTCTTCTTCGGTTCGCTGGACGCGGGCAACGCCATCACGGTCGACAAGCCGCCGGCCGCGCTGTGGCCGATGGCGCTGTCCGTGCGCCTGTTCGGCCTGAACTCCTGGGCGATCCTGGTGCCCGAGGTGCTGATGGGCGTGGCGACCGTCGCCGTCGTGCACGCGGCCGTGCGCCGCCGGTTCAGCCCGGTGGCCGGCCTGGTCGCGGGTACGGTGCTGGCGCTCACCCCGGTCGCGGCGCTGATGTTCCGGTTCAACAACCCGGACGCGCTGCTGGCCCTGCTGATGTCGGTGGCCTGCTACCTCGTCGTCCGCGCCCTGGAGGACGGCCGTACGAAGTGGCTGGTGTGGGCCGGGGCCGCGATCGGTCTCGCGTTCCTGGCCAAGACCCTCCAGGCGTTCCTGATCCTGCCGGCGCTGGCGCTCGTCTACGCGGTGTGCGCTCCGGTGTCCGTGCGCAAACGCTTCGCCCAGCTGGCCGCGGCGACGCTCGCGCTGGTCGTCTCGGGCGGCTGGTGGGTCGCGGTCGTCGAGCTGTGGCCGGCCTCCTCCCGCCCGTACATCGGCGGCTCGCAGCACAACAGCTTCCTCGAGCTGACCTTCGGCTACAACGGTCTGGGCCGGCTGAACGGCGAGGAGACCGGCAGCGTCGGCGGCGGTGGCGGGCCGGGCGGCGGCAGGTGGGGCGAGACCGGCTGGGACCGGATGTTCGACTCGGAGACCGGCGGCCAGATCTCCTGGCTACTGCCCACCGCGCTGATCCTGCTCGCCGCCGGCCTGGTGGCCACCCGCAAGGCCCGCCGGACGTCGGTCACCCGTGCCTCGTTCCTGGTGTGGGGCGGCTCGCTGCTGACGACCATGGTGGTGTTCAGCTACATGGCGGGCATCTTCCACCAGTACTACACGGTGGCCCTCGCCCCCTACCTCGCGGCCGTGACCGGCATGGGCGCCGGGCTGCTGTGGGAGCGGCGGCGCGAGGGCTGGGCCGGCGTCACGCTCGCCGCGTCCCTCGTCGCGGCGGCGGCCTGGGGGTACGTCCTGTTGCACCGTACCCCCGGCTATCTTCCCTGGGTGAGGTGGCTGGTGCTGGTCGGCGGGCTGGCCGCCGCGCTCGGCCTGGTCTTCGCGGGCCGGCTCTCCCGGCGGCTCGCCCTCGCGACGGCGGCCGTGGGCCTGGTGGCCGCACTGGCCGGCCCGGCCGCGTACACCCTCAGCACCGTCCGGCAGGGCCACACCGGGTCGATCGTCACGGCCGGACCGGCGGGCGCGAGCATGATGGGCGGCCGGGGCGGCGGCCCGGGCGGTGCCCGCTTCTTCGAGGGCATGCCCGGTCAGGGCGGGTCCAACCAGCAGGGCCGGCGGAACCAGCAGGGCGGACCCGGCGGGCAGGGCAACGGCTCCCCGGGCAACGGCTCCCCGGGTGGCGGCTTCCCGGGCGGCGGCCTCCCCGGCGGCGTGCCGGGCGGGAACCAGCCGGACGGCAACGGCTTCCCCGGGGGCGGGCCCGGCGGCCGGACCCGCGAGGGCGGCACGGGCGGCGCCGGCGGCCTGCTGAACGGCGCGAACGTGCCGGCCGAGGCCAGGAAGCTGCTGGAGAAGAACGCCGGGGAGTACACCTGGGCGGCCGCCTCCATCGGCTCGCAGAACGCGGCGAGTTACCAGCTCGCCTCGGGTGAGGCGGTCATGGCGATCGGCGGCTTCAACGGCACCGACCCGTCCCCGACGCTCGACGAGTTCAAGAAGTACGTCGAGGAAGGCCGTATCCACTACTTCATCGCGGGCGGCGGCATGGGCGGCGGCGGTGGCAACGGCACCGCTTCCCGGATCAGCACCTGGGTGCAGGGCACGTTCACGAAGGTCACGGTGGGCTCGGCGACGTTCTACGACCTCACGCGGAAGGCGGGCGACTGAGGGCGGCAGCCGACCGGAAAATGTGCTGTACGCCGTATAGTGAACGCTATACGGTGTACGGCATGTCCACACCCCAAGGCCATCCCCAGCGCTGGCTGATCCTCGGCGTCATCTGTCTCGCCCAGCTCACGGTGGTGCTCGACAACACCGTCCTGAACGTGGCCATCCCCTCGCTCACCCGCGAGCTGCACGCGACCACCTCCGACATCCAGTGGATGATCAACGCGTACTCCCTCGTCCAGTCCGGCCTGCTGCTCACCGCGGGCAGCTCCGCCGACCGCTACGGCCGCAAGAAGATGCTGATGACCGGGCTTGCCCTGTTCGGCGCCGGGTCGCTGGTGGCCGGACTCGCCGGCAGCACCGGCCAGCTCGTCGCCGCGCGGGCCGGGATGGGCATCGGCGGCGCGCTGCTGATGACCACCACCCTGGCGGTCGCGATGCAGATCTTCACCCCCGAGGAGCAGCCGAAGGCGATCGGCATCTGGAGCGCGGTCAACGCGCTCGGCTTCGCCGGCGGCCCGCTGCTCGGCGGCTTCGTGCTCGACCACTTCTGGTGGGGCGCGATATTCCTCGTCAACCTCCCGGTCGCGGTGCTGGCGCTGGTCGCGGTGGCGGCCCTCGTCCCGGAGTCCAAGAACCGGCGCGGCGACCGGCCCGACCTGCTCGGCGCGGTGCTGTCCACCATCGGCATGGCCTCGCTCGTCTACGCGATCATCTCCGGCCCCGGCCATGGCTGGACCTCGGCCCGCGTGCTCCTCACGGCGGCCGTCGCGGTCCTGGTGCTGGGCGTCTTCGCCTGGTGGGAGAGCCGGGTCGACGAGCCGATGCTCGACATCCACTTCTTCCGGGACCGGCGGTTCACGGGCGCGGTCGCCGGGGCCGTGCTCATCGTGTTCGGCATGGGCGGCGCGCTGTTCCTGCTCACCCAGCACCTGCAGTTCGTCCTCGGCTACGAGCCGCTGGAGGCCGGGCTGCGGACCGCTCCGCTGGCGCTGACGGTCGTGGTGCTCAACTTCAGCGGGCTGTCCGCGAAGTGGTCGGCGCGGCTGGGCACGCCGGTGTCGATCGCGCTCGGGATGGTCTGCATGTCGGCCGGCCTGGTCTCCATCGCGAAGGTGGCCCCCGGGGGCTACACGGGGACGCTGATCGGACTGCTGCTGATCGGCGCGGGCTGCGCGGTGGCCAACCCGGCGATGGCGCACGCCATCATGAGCGCGATCCCACCGGAGAAGGCGGGCGTGGGCGCCGGGATCAACGGCACGCTGGCCGAGTTCGGCAACGGCCTCGGCGTCGCCGTCCTGGGTGCCGTGCTCAGCTCCTCCGTGGCCTCGGGACGGTCCCTGGCCGACGGCCTGGGCGCGGGCCAGCTCGTGGGGGCGGTCGCCGTACTGGCCGGAGGCTTCGTGGCGGCGGGCCTGCTCCGACGGGCGGAGCGGGTGCCCGCCTGACGGCCCCGGGCCCCGAGGCCCCGAGGTGTTGAGCGGCGATCCGGAAGCCCGCGCCCGGCGGGCCCGGGGCGTTGGGGGAAGCGGCGTCGGCCTGGCGGCCCCGGCACGCCCGGAGGAGCGGCTGCCGGCCGGCAGCCCCGGCGCCGGCGGGATCCGGCGCTCCGCCTGGCGGCCCGGGGCAGCGGGCGTCCGCCCCGGCGGACCCGGCCGCCGGCCGTCGGCGCTGGTCACGCCCACACGGTCCCGCCCGGCTCCCGCGCGGCGGCGGCCGGGCGCCGTCCGGGCCCGTCGCCTTCTCGGCCCGGTCATGGTCCTGGCGCCGTCGGTTGTCGGTGCTGGTGACGTCCACGTGGTCCCGCCCGGCTCCCGCGCGGTGGCGGCCGGGCGCCGTCCGGGCCCGCTGCCTTCTCGGTCCGGTCATGGTCGTGGCGCCGCGGTTGTCGGTGCTGGTCGCGTCCGTGTGGTTGCGTCCGGGGGCTGGCGTGGTCGGGGTCTCGTGGTGGCGGCTGGGCAGCGTCGGGGCTCGTCGCCTTCTCGGTCCGGTCATGGTCGTGGCGCCGTCGGCCGTCGGTGCTGGTGACGTCCACGCGACCCCGTCCGGGTGCTGGCGTGGTCGGGGTCTCGTGGTGGCGGCTGGGCAGCGTCCGGGCTCGTTGCCTTCTCGGTCCGGTCGTGGTCGTGGCGCCGTCGGCCGTCGGTGCTGGTGACGCCCACGCGGCCCCGCCCGGGGGCTGGCGTGGTCGCGGACTCGCGGTGGCGGCAGGGCAGCGTCCCCGCCCGCCGCCCTGCCGGCCCGGTCACGGCCCTAGCATGTGATGCGATCCGAGGAAGAGAAAGGTGCGCCGGTGACGAAGCGGGCAGGCCGGTCGGCGCGGGACAGTGTCTGGCGGGAGCGCGGCACCCGGCGCGGGGGACGCGGCGGGCAGCCCTCCGGGCTCGACCGGACGCGGATCACCGAGGCGTCGGTGCGGCTGCTGGACGCCGAAGGACTCGACAAGTTCTCCATGCGCCGGCTGGCCGGCGAGCTGAACGTCACCGCGATGTCCCTGTACTGGTACGTCGACACCAAGGACGACCTGCTGGAACTCGCCCTGGACGCGGTCTACGCCGAGCTGCGGCTGCCCGACCCGGACGACACCGGAGCGGACTGGCGGGAGCAGCTGCGCGAACTGGCCACCGCCTACCGGGCGCTGCTGGTCCGCCACCCCTGGCTGTCGCCGCTGGCCGGGCGTTACCTCAACATCGGCCCGCACTCGCTCGCGTTCTCCCGCGCGGTGCAGCGGGTCGTCCGCCGGGCGGGGCTGCCCGCGTACGGGGTGACCGGGGCGATCTCGGCCGTCTTCCAGTTCGTGTACGGCTACGGCACGGTCGAGAGCCACTTCCTGACCCGGATCGCGGACACCGGGCTGTCCCCGGAGGAGTACTTCGAGCAGGCCATGGCCCTGGTGGACGAGGTCCCCGGGACCGCCGAGATCATCGGGGAGTCCAAGGACATCATGGCGGCGCGCGGCGGTGACACGGTGGCCGAGATGCTGGACCGCGATTTCACCTTCGCGCTGGACCTGCTGGTCGCGGGCATCGAGGCGATGGTCGCCCGGGGCTGACTAGTCCTCCTGGACCAGCCGCGCCGGGAACCCGCCGGTCGCCACCGGCCCCCACCGCCGCGGGGTCACCCGGATGATCGACTTGCCCTGCTTGATCATGGCCTGCCGGTACTCGTCCCAGTCGGGGTGCTCGCCGGCGATGTTCCGGTAGTACTCGACCAGGGGCTCGACGGAGTCCGGGGCGTCGACGACCTCGGCCGTGCCGTCGATCTGCACCCAGGGGCCGTTCCAGTCGTCGCTGAGGACGACGAGGCTGACCCGCTCGTCCCGCTTGGCGTTGCGGGTCTTGGCCCGCTCCGGGTAGGTGGAGACCACGATCCGCCCGGAGTCGTCCACCCCGCAGGTCAGCGGGGACGCCTGCGGGGAGCCGTCGGCCCGGCGGGTGATCAGCAGGGCCCGGTGCCGGGGCCGTACGAAGTCCAGCAGCTCGTCCAGCGGTACACGGGTGTTGGTAGCGATGTTCGGTGCCATGGGGGCAGCCTAGGGGCAGCGGGTGCCCCCGTGGCTGACCCTGCCGTGCCTACGCCTGGGGGAGCGAGTCGCCCTGGACGGCCTGGATGTCCAGCTCCACCTTCAGGGTGGTGCCGATGGCGGCGATGCCCGCCTGGAGGACCTGGTTGTAGTTCATCGCGAAGTCCTCGCGGCGCAGTTCGGCGGTGGCCCGGAACGCGGCGCGGGTGCCGCCCCAGGGGTCGGCGCCGGTGCCGAGGTAGGCGAGGTCCAGGTCCACCGGCCGTACGACGCCGTGCAGGGACAGCTCGCCGTGGACCGTCCAGCGGTCGGAGCCGGCCTGGGACAGACCCGTCGAGCGGTAGGTGATCTCCGGGTGCCGTTCGACGTCCAGGAAGTCGGCGGAGCGCAGGTGCGTGTCGCGCATGCCGTTGCCGGTGTCGATGGAGGCCGCCCGGATCACCGCCTCCACCCGGGACTTGCCGATGTCGTCGGGGGCGATCTCGATGGTGCCGCCGAACTCCGTGAACCGGCCGTGCACGCTGGAGATGCCCAGGTGCTGGGCGACCGCGGCGACGGAGGAGTGCGCCGGGTCGATGGTCCAGGGTCCGGGCGGCGGCAGCTCGGTGCCGCCCTGCCGGGCCAGCGTGACCGTGCCGACCTCGGCCCGGCCGCTCGCGGTGACGATCGCGGAGGAGGCCGCGGGCGCGTATCCGACGGCCGTCACGATCACGGTGTACGCCCCCGGCGCCAGCTCGGTCGTGTCCCGTACGGCTCCCTCGTGGTCCGCCTCGGCGCGCAGCACCTGCGTACCGGTCATGTCGGTCACCGTGACGACCGCGTGCGACACGGCCCACCCGTCCCGCGTACGGATCTTCGCGGTCAGTCCCATCCCGTTTCTCCCTGAAAAAGGCTCAAAAACTGCTCGTACGAGACCGGCCCGCGGCGCGCGCGCCCTCCGCTCAGGGCGCGCGCCGCCACGGGCCGGGGTGTGCCTACTCGCCGGGGTGGGCGAGTTCGATGTCGTGGCCGTCCACACCGGGGCCGGTCACGGTCAGCGCGGTGGCCACCGGCGGGTAGCCGGTCGCGATGACGGTGTACTCGCCGCCGTCCAGGTCGGTGAAGGCGTACGCCCCGTCCGTCCCGGTGGTGGCGGTGCCGACCACGTTGCCCGCCTGGTCGACCAGGGTGACCCGGGCGTCGGCCAGCGGGCCGTGCGGGGCCCGGACGACACCCTGGAGCCGGGCGCCGGCGTCCAGGTCGACCTCGATCCGGGTGACGCCGGTGGCGCCGACCTCGACCGGCAGGGCGCGCGGACGGTACCCGCTCGCGTTGACCGCGACGGTCACGATGCCGGGCACCAGCTCGGTGAGGGCGAAGTCGCCCTGCTCCCCGGTGGCGGTGGTGGCCAGCAGGTCACCGCGCACATCGGTGACGATCACCATCGCGTCCTTGACCGGCAGCGCGCTCCCGGCGGCCCGGACCACACCGGTCAGCCCGCTGGTGCCGCTGAGCAGGATGTCGTACGCCACCGGCTCCTCGCCCACCACGATGGTGGAGGCCTGCGGCTGGTAGCCGTCGGCGGAGGCGATCAGGACGTAGCTGCCGGTGCCCGGGGCGTTCAGCGCGTAGGAGCCGTCGGCCTGGGCGACCGAGCGGCCCAGCTGGCGGCCGGACAGCGAGATCAGGGTGACCGCGGCCTGCGGGACCGGGGCGCTCTCGGCGCCGCGGACGAAGCCGTGCACCGGGGTGCCGCCGTGGCCGGTGCCGGGTTCGGCGACCGTGGCGACGGCCGCCATGGGCCGGGTGTCGGCGGCGGTGCCGTCGGAGGCGGCCGGGGTTGCCTGGGTGACCGCGGCCGGGACCGGGGCGGGAGCCGCGGCGGCCTGGGCGGCGGTCGCGGCCTGGGCGGCGGCCGTGGCCTCGGCCGGGGTGTCGCCGTCGGCGGACTGCGCGAGCGCGCCCTTGGTCTTCAGCGGGACCTCCTTGATGAACAGCGTGATCAGGAAGGCGACGGCGGCGAGGCAGCCGGCGATCATGAAGACGTCGGCGATGCCGTGGCCGTAGGCGCTCTCCATCAGCGTCCGGATGGGCGCCGGGAGCTTGTCCATGTCCGGGATGCTGTCGGTCGAGCCGGAGCTGCCGGCCAGCGCGGCCTGGGACTTCGGGTCGAGCGCGGAGACGCCGTCCTGGACGTAGTGGGTGATCCGGCGGGACATCACGGCACCGAGCGCGGAGACGCCGACCGCACCGCCGAGGGAGCGGAAGAAGGTGACCGTGGAGCTGGCCGAGCCGAGGTCGGAGGGCGCCACCTGGTTCTGCGTGGCGAGCACCAGGTTCTGCATCATCATGCCGATGCCGAGACCCAGCAGGGCCATGAAGATGGCCATCTTCCAGTAGTCCGTGTCGTACCGGATGCCGCCGAGCAGCAGCAGTCCGGCCGTGACCAGCACGCCACCGCTGACCAGCCAGGCCTTCCAGCGGCCGGTGCGGGTGATGAACTGACCCGAGACGGTCGAGGAGACGAACAGACCGCCGATCATCGGGATGGTCATGACGCCCGACATGGTCGGGGACTTGTCGCGGGCCAGCTGGAAGTACTGGCTGAAGAACACGGTGCCGGTGAACATCGCGATACCGACGAACAGCGAGGCGAGCGACGCCAGGGTGATCGTGCGGTTCCTGAACAGGCGCAGCGGGATGATCGGCTCGCTCGCCTTGGCCTCCACCAGCACGAACAGCGCGCCCAGGACGATCGAACCGCCGACCATCGCGTAGGTCTGCCAGGACAGCCAGTCGTACTTGTCACCGGCGAAGGTGACCCACACCAGCAGCAGGGAGACGGCGGCGGCGATCACGGTCGCACCGAGCCAGTCGACCTTTACCTGGCGCTTGACCACGGGCAGGTGCAGGGTCTTCTGCAGCACGATCAGCGCGATGATCGCGAAGGGCACACCGACGTAGAAGCACCAGCGCCAGCCGAGCCACGAGGTGTCGGTGATGACACCGCCGAGCAGCGGGCCGCCGACGGTGGCGACGGCGAAGGTGGCGCCGAGGTAGCCGGAGTAGCGGCCGCGCTCACGCGGGGAGATCATCGCCGCCATGACGATCTGCGCCAGGGCGGACAGACCGCCGACGCCGATGCCCTGGAACACCCGGAAGGTGATCAGCATGCCCGGGTTCTGCGACAGGCCGGCCGCCATGGAGGCGACCACGTAGATGACGAGGGCTATCTGGACGAGAGCCTTCTTGCTGTACAGGTCGGCGAGCTTGCCCCACAGGGGAGTGGCCGCGGTCATCGACAGCAGGGCGGCGGTGACCACCCAGGTGTAGGCGGACTGGCCGCCGCCGAGGTCTCCGATGATGTGCGGCAGGGCGTTGGAGACGATCGTGGACGACAGGATCGCCACGAACATGCCGAGCAGCAGCCCGGACAGGGCCTCCATGATCTGCCGGTGCGTCATCGGGGCGTCGCCTGGGCCTCCCCCGTGCTTGGCGTGGGCCCGCACACCGGCTGGTGTGGTCGTTGCCATGGGCTTCCTTTACTTACGTGCTTGCGGGTGTACGGGTGGTCTCTTCGACTACGGGGGCGGGGAGCCGGACCGGGGCGGACCGGCAGTCGCCGAACGAGTCGCGCAGGCGCGTCATCAGCCGGATCAGCTGGCCGACCTCGTCGTCGGTCCAGTCCGCCAGCCGTTCGGCGAGCAGGTGCGTGGTCCGCCGGGACAGCTCGTCGAGCTGCTCCAGACCCTCCGGGGTCAGCCGCAGGATGCGCGACCGCTTGTCCGCCGGGTCCGGGAGCCGCTCGATCCAGCCGCGTGCCGCCACGTGCGCGACGTGCCGGCTGGTGACCGACATGTCCACGGCGAGCAGTTCCGCGAGCTTGCTCATGCGCATGTCGCCGTGGCGGCCGAGCAGGGTCAGCACGGCGGCCGAGCCTGCCGGGCAGTCGGGCGGCAGGATCCGCCCCATGTCCCGTTTCACGGCTCCGACGGCACTGAGCTGACGCGCCAGCTCCTCAAACTGCGCCCGCTCGGCCATCACACCTCCCGTATTCGTTGCTTGGGGCAACCATAGGACTGTTTGGTTGCTGAAGGCAAACAATCATGGGGGTGGCAGCGCAAAAACTTGGCAAAGGCAAGTATTGCGAACGTAAATGTGCAGGTGGCTGCGGGTGGGGTGCCCCCGTCTGTCCCGAAGGCCCCGCACTTGGGCCGGTCACCTGGATTCGCTAGGGTCTCGGGGCATGGCTAACACCCAGGGCCCCCAGGGCAATTACGACCCCGCAGGCAGCACCCAGATGTTCCGCGCCTTCGTCGACGAGGCGCCCCAGGGGCGGCAGCAGCAGGCGGCCTCCTCCGGCCCCCGGGTCGGTCTCATCGTCGGCGTCATCGTGGCGCTCGTCGTGGTGGCCGGCGTCGCCTGGCTGGCGCTGAAGTAGGGGCCGGCCCGCAAGGGGGCCGGATCACCGGTCCCCGACGCACCGCGGGACCGCCGTGGCGGCGCGGTGACGGCGCCGTCCTCGTACGCCCGTCCCGCGCGCCGGTCCGCGCGTGACCGGCCGCGTCCTCCGTGCGCGCCGGTGAGCCGGCCGTGTGCGTGCGGGGTCTCCCCCTTCGCGCGTCCCGTCCGCCGCGGGCCCGTACAGCGGCACCAGCGGCACCAGCCTCACCGGATCCGTCGGTGTCACCGCCGTCGGCCCCTCCGCCCACGCCGGCCGCGGTGCGACCGCCTCCCGGCCACCACCGCCCACCGGACGACGACGGCCGCCGGGGCCGCCGTCATGGCGAGCCCGGCGGCCGTGTGTACATGCCGTCGTGCGCGGTACCCGGTACGCCGCGTCCCCACGAGGGGGCTGACGGACCGTCGAACGGGAAACGGGGGCGGACGGCCTCAGTCCGAGATCAGACCCTCGCGCAGCTGGGCCAGGGTCCGGGTCAGCAGCCGGGAGACGTGCATCTGGGAGATGCCGACCTCCTCGCCGATCTGCGACTGGGTCATGTTGGCGAAGAAGCGCAGCATGATGATCCGGCGCTCTCTGGGCGGGAGTTTGGCCAGCAGGGGCTTGAGGGACTCGCGGTACTCCACGCCCTCCAGGGCCGTGTCCTCGTATCCGAGCCGGTCGGCCAGGGAACCCTCGCCGCCGTCGTCCTCGGGGGCCGGGGAGTCGAGGGAGGAGGCGGTGTAGGCGTTGCCGACCGCCAGGCCGTCGACCACGTCCTCCTCGGAGACCCCGAGCACGGCGGCGAGTTCGGTGACCGTGGGCGAGCGGTCCAGCTTCTGGGACAGCTCGTCGCTGGCCTTGGTCAGGGCCAGGCGCAGCTCCTGGAGCCGCCGCGGCACCCGCACGGACCACGAGGTGTCCCGGAAGAACCGCTTGATCTCGCCGACCACGGTGGGCATCGCGAACGTCGGGAACTCCACGCCCCGCTCGCAGTCGAACCGGTCGATCGCCTTGATCAGGCCGATGGTGCCGACCTGGACGATGTCCTCCATCGGTTCGTTGCGGGAGCGGAAGCGGGCCGCCGCGTACCGCACCAGCGGGAGGTTCAGCTCGATCAGGGTGTCCCGGACGTAGGCCCGCTCGGGGCTGTCCTGCTCCAGCGCGGCCAGGCGCAGGAACAGCGACCGGGACAGGGTGCGGGTGTCGATGCTGCCCGCGGCCTGGGGAGCCGGGAGCGTTTCGGCGGACGGGCCGACGGCCTGGGCGGGCACGGTGTCGAGGGCCGGCACGGCGTCGAGGGCCGTGACGCCGTCGAAGCCGTCGAGGACGTCGAGAGCGTCGAGCTCCTTGGGCGCTGCCTCGCTCGTCGTGGGCGTCAGCACCTTCGAGCTGCCCTGGTCTGCGGACATGCCACCCCCTTTGGGTCGCGGGACGGTCGCGGCGGCGCCGTCTTCGAGCAACGCAGCCTTCACCTGAATACCGGAGCCGGAGCCACGGCAAACGCGCTTCCCGCAGAATGTCACATGTCGGCAACGCTCTGTACCGACATGTCGACATGCGAGGGGCGAATCAGCCCTGCAGGGAAGGGGTCTGACGGGGTTTCGGGCCCTGTCTGTCGGCATCCGCCCTGGTGAGCGATTCGCTCGCGACGGTTACCGATCGATCGGGTTTGCGATGCAGTGCCGTCCGGGGCGTGCTTCCGTGCGCCCGCCATGCATCGGGCGAACACCCGGCGCGCTCCGGTCCGGTGTGGTGGGGGAGTGCGTACCGTTCGTGGGTTACGCGTCGATGCGGTTCGCGGAGCGCAGCCGCTGGAAGCTGCGCGCGAGCAGCCGGGACACGTGCATCTGGGAGACGCCGAGCTCGGCGCTGATCTGGGACTGGGTGAGGTTGCTGTAGTAGCGCAGCAGCAGGATGCGCTGTTCCCGCTCGGGGAGCTGGACGAGGAGATGGCGGACCAGGTCGCGGTGCTCGACGCCGTCCAGGGCCGGGTCCTCGTAGCCGATCCGGTCCAGCAGTCCGGGCAGTCCGTCGCCCTCCTGGGCGGCCTCCAGCGAGGTGGCGTGGTAGGAACGTCCGGCCTCGATGCAGCTGAGCACCTCCTCCTCGCTGATCCGCAGCCGGTCGGCGATCTCGGCGGTGGTCGGCGAGCGGCCGTAGAGCGTGGTCAGGTCCTCGGTCGCGCTGTTGACCTGCACCCACAGTTCGTGCAGCCGGCGCGGGACGTGGACGGTGCGGACGTTGTCCCGGAAGTAGCGCTTGATCTCGCCGACCACGGTGGGCATGGCGAAGGTCGGGAACTGCACGCCCCGGTCCGGGTCGAACCGGTCGATGGCGTTGATCAGGCCGATGGTGCCGACCTGGATGACGTCCTCCATCGGCTCGTTGCGGGAGCGGAAGCGGGCGGCGGCATAGCGTACGAGCGGGAGGTTCGCCTCGATCAGCGCCCCGCGCACCCGGTTGTGCTCCGGCGTGCCGGGGGTCAGCTGCTTCAGTTCGGAGAAGAGCACCTGGGTCAGGGCGCGGGTGTCCGCGCCGCGCCGCTTTCCGGGGGCCGACGGGGTCGGGGCCGCCGCCTCGTCCTGAGGGGGCGCAGTACTGGCCGACACGGTCAACGCCACCTCTTCGTCCGTCAATCATCCGTCAAAAGCGGTCATAGCATCACAAGACATGTGCACGGTGCGCAAGCACCCGATAACACCGTGTTGTCGCCCGGTAACGACAAGTTGACCGGCGGGAGCCCATGCGAAAGCCCCCCGCCGGAATCGGACCGGCGGGGGGCTTTCGGGGCCGCGGGGCTCAGAACTCGTAGTCGGCGATCACCCAGGTGGCGAACTCGCGCCAGTGCGCGGCGGCCGCCTGGTGGGCCGGGTGCTCCAGGTAGCGCTTGAGGGCGTCGGTGTCCTCGACGGCCGAGTTGATCGCGAAGTCATAGGCGATCGGCCGGTCGGTGATGTTCCAGGCGCACTCCCAGGACCGCAGCTCCTCGATCTGCCCTTCCAGGGCCCGGAAGGCCTCGACACCTGCCACGACCCGCGGATCGTCGCGCCCGACACCGTCGTTGAGCCGGAAGAGGACCAGATGGCGGATCATGGGGGTACCTCAGCTCTTTCCTCCGTTGGCGGCCCAGGTCATGAAGTCCCCGATGGCCCCGGCCGCGTCCGATATGCCCTCGAAGCCTATCTGGACGTAGTCGGCCGCCTTGGCCGGGTCCGTGATGATCACGTACAGCACGAAGACCACCACGACGTACAGGGCGATCTTCTTGATGTTCACCGCCACCACGGCCTCCCCTGTGCCAGGCCCCGAGGCCCCCTGTTGCCGGCCGCGAGTGTAACGTCCGGACCCCGCGCACCGGGCCGGCAGCCCGCCGCCGCCCGCCCGTTGTGATCCGGAACACGCGAAAGGCCCCGCCTGTCGACGGGGCCCCTCGGTGAGCGGTAGCGGAGGGATTTGAACCCTCGGTGACTTGCGCCACACTCGCTTTCGAGGCGAGCTCCTTCGGCCGCTCGGACACGCTACCGAGGGAGACCTTACAGCACGGTCCGGCGTGGTCAGAAATCGGTGGGCCTCAGCGGTCGGTGGTCCCGCTCAGCGGTCCCGGAAGAACTCGGTGAGCGGCCGGGCGCACTCGGCCGCGAGGACGCCCTCGATCACCTCCGGGCGGTGGTTGAGCCGCCGGTCGCGGATGACGTCCCACAGGGAGCCGGCCGCGCCCGCCTTGTCGTCCCGGGCGCCGTAGACCACCCGGTCCACCCGGGACTGGACGAGCGCGCCGGCGCACATCGTGCAGGGCTCCAGGGTCACCACGAGCGTGCAGCCGGCCAGCCGCCACTCGCGCGCCCGCCGCCCGGCGTCCGCCGCCCCGTTCAGGGTGGCCGCCGCCCGGCGGAGGGCGAGGATCTCCGCGTGGGCCGTGGGATCGCCGGTGGCCTCACGCTCGTTGTGCCCGGTGCCGAGCACCGTCGTACCGTCCGGGGACAGCACGACGGCGCCGACGGGGACGTCGCCGCCCCGGGCGGCCAGTCGGGCCTGGTCCAGGGCGAGCCGCATCGCCGCCCGCCAGCGGTCCCGGACCGGGTCCGGAGTGCCCTGCGGACTCCGTGCCGGGTCCGGGCTGTCCTGCGGGTTCCGTGCCGTGGTCAGCGGACGGTCTCCAGCACCTCCGAGGCACCCAGCGCCTCGGCGATCGTGCCCAGCGCGTCGTCGGCGTCCAGGGACCGCAGCTCCTTCTCGCTGATGCCCAGGTCGTCGAGGATGCCGCTGTCGCCCACCGGGCTGTGCGACACCGCGTCGGCGGTGACGCTCTCCTCCTCGTCGTCGTCCTCGGACTCGCCGTCCTCGGTGCCGTCGAGGTCCAGGGCGTCCAGGTCCGGGCCGTCGTCCGTGCCGGGCTCCCGGCCGAGCAGCTCGTCGGTGAGCAGCAGCTCCCCGTACGCGCTGCGGCGGGCGGCGGCGGCGTCCGAGACGTAGATGCGCGGGTCGTCCTCACCGTCCACGCGGACGACACCGAACCAGGAGTCCTCCTGTTCGATCAGGACGAGCACCGTGTCCTCGTCGGGAGAGGCTTCCCGGGCCAGGTCGGCCAGATCCGACAGGGTCTCCACATCGTCGAGCTCTGTGTCGCTCGCTTCCCACCCGTCTTCGGTGCGCGCGAGCAGTGCGGCGAAGTACACCGTGACTCTCCCACTGGTCATAGGCGTGCCGGTTGGGGGTCCCCCCGGCGGAGGTACTTGGGCGGAGAGAGCTGGGCTCCGAGCCCCACCCACTCGGAATCGTGGCAGAAACAAGGCGTTCAGGGGACGTCTTCGGCTCCCTGTGTCCGGCTGTTTCGATCGTGGATCCGTGATCGGCCCAGCAGCGCGCTCATTGCCGCCACCTGCGGATCGTACGCGGCTTTTCCCCGCGCTCCCGCACGGCCGCCTCTCCAACACCGGTGCGGGCGCCGCTCGTCCGCCCCGGTCACGGCCCCGCGGGACTACCAGCGGAACGTGCTCATCCGCAGCGCCTGGCGGAGCCGGGCGACCTTGGTGCGCCGGGGCCGCACCCGGGCGCGCAGTTCCCGGGCCTCGGCGAGATCGCGCAGGAACCGGGCGCGCCGCCTGCGGCGTTCGGCGTCGGTCTCGGTCTCGTTCGTCCCGGGCGGGTCAGGCAGGTCGGACACGTCACACCACCCCATTCCGTCCTTCCCACTTTCCCCCGGACGGCCGGTTTGACGCCAGCGTGAGGGCGGCCGGGGGCGCAGGTACCGTTAGGAGCATGCGTCTCCATGTCGTCGACCACCCCCTGGTCGCTCACAAGCTCACCACGCTGCGCGACCAGCGCACCGACTCCGCGACCTTCCGGCGCCTCGCCGACGAGCTGGTCACCCTGCTCGCCTACGAGGCCACGCGGGACGTGCGCACCGAGGCCGTCGACATCCAGACACCGGTCGCCCGCACCACGGGGGTGAAGCTGGCCCGGCCGCGTCCGCTGGTGGTGCCGATCCTGCGGGCCGGTCTCGGCATGCTGGACGGCATGGTCCGGCTGCTGCCGACCGCCGAGGTGGGCTTCCTGGGCATGATCCGCAACGAGGAGACGCTGGAGGCGTCCACGTACGCCTCGCGGATGCCGGAGGACCTGTCGGGCCGCCAGGTGTACGTGCTGGACCCGATGCTGGCCACGGGCGGCACCCTGGTCGCGGCGATCCGGGAGCTGATCAAGCGCGGTGCGGACGATGTGACGGCCGTGGTGCTGCTGGCCTCCCCCGAGGGGGTCGCGGTGGTGGAGCGCGAGCTGGCGGGTACGCCGGTGACCGTGGTCACGGCGGCGGTCGACGACCACCTGAACGAGCAGGGGTACATCGTGCCGGGGCTCGGCGACGCGGGGGACCGGCTGTACGGGTCCGCGGAGTAGTCCGTTCGCCTGGTGAGCGGCGCCGGGGGCGGTTCGCGGGTGCGGGCGGTCCGTGACCGGCCGCGCCGCTGCCCGCGCCCCTTGGGCGCGTTGTTCAGCAGGCCTTCCGTACGGGGGCGGTGCCCGGGGCCGTCAGCGTCGTCACGGCCTTGTCGGCCGTCTGCCGGCGGGCCAGGGACCCGAAGGCGTCCCCGATGATCAGGTCCAGGTCGGCGCCCTCGCGGGCGACGGCGCGCAGGTCGGCGCCGGTGAGCTGGGTGGCGAGCACCCGCAGCGAGGTGTCCTGGGCGGCGGGGGAGCCGAGCAGCAGAGCGGTGCCCTTGACCTTCTTGTCGTACGCCTTGGCCGCGTTGCCCACCTTGCCGATCCGGAAGCCGCGCCGGCGCAGTTCGTCCGCGGTCTTCTTGGCGAGTCCGCTGCGCGGGGTGGCGTTGTAGACGTTCACGGTGATCCGGCCGGGCGCGGGCAGGGACTCCGCCCGGGCGGCGGGGGCCTGGCCGGTCCCGGCGGCCTCGGCGCGGCAGTCCGTCGTACGGCCGGCCGCCGCGGGGGTGCCGCTGCCGCCGGTGAAGACGTCGATGAGCTGCACGGTGCCCCAGCCGAGCAGGCCCAGTACGGCGACGGAGGCCACCGCCGCGGCGACGAGCCTGCCGCGCCGGCGGGCCGGACGCATGCGGGGGTACTTGTCCCCCGTGATCCGGTACTGGCCGCCCATGCCTGGGGGAGTCAGCATGCTCATGTGCGCAGCGTAGTGCGCCCGGGCGGCGATGCCTATCAGATGATCAGCCGATGGCGGTCAGTGGAACCCGAAAGGGGCAACGGCCGTGTCGGCCGGGTCAGTCGAGTTCGAGCACGCGCGCGTGCAGCACCTGGCGCTGCTGGAGGGCGGCACGGACGGCGCGGTGCAGTCCGTCCTCCAGATACAGGTCGCCCTGCCACTTCACGACGTGCGCGAAGAGGTCGCCGTAGAACGTCGAGTCCTCCGCGAGCAGGGTCTCCAGATCGAGCTGCTGCTTGGTGGTCACGAGCTGATCGAGGCGGACCGGGCGCGGCGCGACGTCCGCCCACTGCCGGGTGCTCTCCCGGCCGTGGTCGGGGTACGGCCGGCCGTTTCCGATGCGCTTGAAGATCACACGGAAAGCCTACCGGCCCAGACGTTCCGGGCGCAGCCATGGCGGCCCGGTGTGACGCCGGAAAAGACGGAGGGAGGACAGGTGAAAGACCGCTTAAAGCGGTCATACGGTCCGTTATGGGAACAAGGGGCGGAGCCGCCGGGGACGGGTGACGGCGGCCTCCGGGCCCCCATCGGCTGCCCGGAGGCCGCGGCGTAGTGCACAGGCTGTGAGCCGGGGTCGTGCACAGGCTGTGGACCGTGAGCCGGTGTACGAGAGGCTGGGCGCGGCCCGGCCCCGGGCGGAGCGCGCGTTCACGCATCCCGTGGGCGCGGCGGGCGGTGGTTCACACGGTCCGTGGCACGCGGCGGGCCCGGCCGCGCAGGCGCAGCGCGGTGAGGATCTCCACGACACCCACCGCCACCAGCCAGATCCCGCCGACGAGAGTGAGCACCGCGACCGACGCGAACGGCGAGTCGATGAGCACGATCCCGGCGGCGAAGGTGAGGACGCCGAGCAGGATCTGCCAGCCCCGGGCCGGCGTCCGGGGGTCGTGCGCGGCGGCCAGGACCTGGGTGATCCCCCGGAACAGCCAGCCGATGCCGATCCACAGGGCGAGCAGCAGGAGCGACCGCATGGGCCCGCGGAAGCAGAGCAGCCCGAGCAGGATCGACAGCGCGCCGCTGATGAAGGCCAGCACCCGCAGCGAGGTCGCCTGGTGGGTGCCGAAGGCGGAGACCAGCTGGAGGACCCCGCTGTAGAGCAGGTACAGGCCGAAGAGGACGCCGACGGCGAGCAGGGAGGCGCCCGGCCAGGCCAGCACCAGGACGCCCAGCACCAGGGAGCCGAGCCCGGTGAGCAGGACGGTCTGCCAGGCGGCCCGGGAAAGGAGGTGCAGCGGGCCCTCGAACGGCGGTTCCGGTTCCGGACGGCCGCGGGCCGGGTCCGCCGCCGGGTGTCCCCGGGCCGGTTCCGCCGCGTGGACGTGCCGGTCGTCGTACTCACGGTCTCCGGCGGGGCCGCCGCCCGGTGCCTCGGTCATGCTCCATGCTGGGATCGGGCGGGGGACGGCGGCCACCGGGGTGGGCCGGACGGGGGACCGGGCGGGGGATCGGACGGGGGACCGGGGCCGCGGACCCGGGGACTTCTGCCTATTTCTTCTTCCCGGCCGCCTCGGCCGCCTTGGCCGCCGCCTTCATCTCCTGTTTGTGGGCGCGCACCTTGGCCAGCGACTCCGGACCGGTGATGTCGGCGACGGAGCGGAAGGAGTCCGGTTCGCCGTAGACGCCTGCGGCCTCCCGCCAGCCCTCCGGCGCGACCCCGAGCCGCTTGCCGAGCAGGGCCAGGAAGATCCGCGCCTTCTGCTTGCCGAACCCCGGCAGGTCCTCCAGCCGGCGCAGCAGCTCCGGCCCGCTGCCGGCGTCCCGCCAGACCGCCTCCGCGTCCCCGTCGTAGTGCTCGACGAGGTACTGGCACAGCTGCTGGATCCGCTTCGCCATCGAGCCCGGGTAGCGGTGCACCGCGGGCTTGCCGGACAGCAGCGCGGTGAAGGCCTCCGGGTCCATCGCGGCGATCTCGTGGGCGTCCAGGTCGTCGGTGCCGAGCCGGTCGGCGATGGTCCGGGGCCCCTTGAACGCCCACTCCATCGGAATCTGCTGGTCCAGCAGCATCCCGGTCAGCGCGGCGAGCGGGGAGCGCCCGAGCAGCGCGTCGGCCGCGGGGTCCTGGGCGAGGTGCAGGGTGACGTCCATGCGTCGATGATCCCGCGCCCCCGCCCGCCCCGCCCGCTCAGTCCGCACCCAGGGCCGCGGGCTCCGCGCGCCAGTACCCGAGCGCGTGCACCCGCTGTTTCGGCACGCCCAGTTCCTTGCGCACGTAAGCCGCGAGGGTACGGGTGGTCGCGGTGTCGCAGGCGATCCAGACGTACGGGTGCGGGGTGCCGGCGAGGACGGAGGGCAGCTCGGCGCGCACCCGGTCCACCAGATGGGCGCCCGCGTCCCGGCGGGGCACCGGCCGGATCTCGTGCCGGCCGGGCTCGGTCCGGCAGGGCAGGCCCGCCGGGTCGCCCTCGAACCAGACGGTCGCCGGTACCGGACCCAGGGCGCCGAGGAGGGAGTTGACGGCGGGCAGCGAGGCCGGGTCGCCGATCGCGGCGAGGTGGGACGGCACGGGGTCGGGGTCCTGGAAGCCGGTGCCCTGGACGGTGGCCTCGACGGTGTCGCCGGGCCGCGCGGTCCGGGCCCAGTCGGAGGCCACGCCCGCGTGCAGGGCGAACTCGAGGCCGAAGGTCCCGGTGGCCGGGTCGGGGTCGACCAGGGTGTAGGCCCGCTGGTGCGGCCGGCCGTGGCCGGAGAACCACAGCCGGACCCACATCGTCGGGTGGACGCCGGTCGCGGCGAGCAGCCCGCCGTCGCTCAGCCGCAGCCGCCGGTAGTGCGGGGTCACGTCCTCCGCCTCGAGGACGGTCAGTACGAAGTCCTTGGCGCGCAGCAGTCGTAGGACCGCGCCCTCCCAGCCTCGCCCCTGTCCCATGCCCCCTCCATCGTTCGCGTACGATTCCGCCACAGAAAAAACTTAGGCAAGGCTAACCTAAAATTCCCTAGGGGGTCCCTCGTGGCCATCGAGATCTACCGCGACGCCTGGGGCGTCCCCCACCTGCGCGCGTCCGACACCCGTGAACTCGCCCGCGCCCAGGGCCTGGTGACCGCGCACGACCGGGCTTGGCAACTGGAGGTCGAGCGGCACCGGGCGCAGGGCACGTCCGCGTCCTTCCTCGGCGCCGAGGCCGTGTCCTGGGACGTCTTCGCCCGCCGGGCCAGACTGGCGGACACCGCCCGGCGCTGCTTCACCGCGCTGGAGCGCCGGGACCCCGAGACGGCCGACTGGGTACGGGCGTACGTCGCCGGCGTCAACGAGGGCCTGGCCGAAGGCGCCCGCCGCGCCCCCGAGTTCGCCCGCGCCGCGCTGACCCCGGGCCGCTGGGAGCCCTGGACGCCCCTCGCGGTCTGGCTCGGCACGCACATCCTGTTCGCCGGGTTCCCCGCCAAACTCTGGCGCGAGCAGGCGATACGGCACCTCGGCCCGGAGGCCGTCGGCCTGTTCGCCACCGACGGGACGGGCACCGCGGGCAGCAACGGCTGGCTGGTCACCGGCGAACGCACCGCCACCGGGCGGGCGCTGCTCGCCGGCGATCCGCACCGGTTCATCGAGGATCCCGGTGTCTACCAGCAGATCCGTCTCGCCTGCCCCGAGTTCGACGTCGTCGGCCTGGCCGTCCCCGGTGTGCCCGGCATCCCGCACTTCGGCCACACCGGCACGGTCGCCTGGGCCATCACCAACGCCATGGCCGACTACCAGGACCTCTACCGCGAACGGCTCCGCCGCACCGGCGCGGGCGTCGAAGCCCTCGGCCCGGACGGCACCTGGCGTCGCGTCACCCGCCACACGGAGACCGTCCACATCGCCTCCGCACCGCCCCTGGAGCTAGAGCTGATCGAGACACCCCGGGGACCGGTGATAGCCGGAGCCCCGGAGGGGCTGGGCGCCGATGCGGTACGGGCGGACTCCGTGCGGCCTCCGCAGGGGCCGGCGGGGTCCGGGCGGGGCTCGGCGGGGCCGGGGCCGGGCGGGGACCGGGGACCGGCGGGTGCGGAGGCCGGGCGGGAACCGGGGAGGCCGGGGGAGAAGCCGCCGCACGCGTCCGCGGCCGTCGGCGGGGACGAGCGGCCGGGGCCACCCGCGGCCGGGGACGACAGCCGCCCGGGTGACGCGCGCGGGCAGGAGATCCCGGGCGACGGCGGAGTCGGGGCGCTCGCCTTGCGCTACCCGCCGCGCGTCACGGAAGACCTCGGCTTCAGCGCCCTCCTCCCCCTCCTCCGCGCCCGCACCGTCACCGACGTCGACCGCGCCCTGGACGCCTGGACCGAGCCGGTCAACGTCGTCCAGGCCGCCGACACCGCCGGCGGCACCCTGCACCGCGTCGCCGGAAAGGTCCCCCTGCGCGCCGAGGCCAACCGCCACCACCCGGTGCCCGCCTGGCACCCCGGCCACGACTGGCACGGCACGCACGAGACGCCGTACGCCGACCCGCCCACCACCGACGGCATCGCGGTGATGGCCAACGCCCGCGGTCTCGCCACCCCCCTCGGCGTCGAGTTCGCCCCGCCCCACCGCGCCGCCCGCATCGCCGCCCTGCTCGACACCCGCCACACCTGGACGGCCGACGACATGGCCGCGATCCACACCGACACCCACCTCGGCTCGGCCGCCCCGCTGCTGGCCCGCCTCACCGATCTGACCGGCCTCAGCCCCGCCGCCGCGGCCCTCCGCGACCGGCTGCTCGACTGGGACCGCCGGATGGACGCGGACAGCACCGACGCGGCGGCGTTCGCGGCGCTGCGCCACGCCGTCGTACGGCGGCTCGCCGCGCACCCCGTCTTCGCCCCGCTCGCCGAGCCCCCGGCCTGCCCGGACGTCCTGCGCCCCTGGCTGGCCCTCGTCCCCCGCATCGGCCTCGCCCTCGAACATCTCCTGGAGGCGAAGGAGCTGTACGGCATCGACCGCGCGGAGACCGTCCGCGCGGCCCTCGAAGAGGTCGCCGCCGCACCCCCCGCCCGCCCCTGGTCCGCCACCCACCGCTTGGCCCCCTGGCGGGCGCTGCCCGGGCAGCCGGCCGCCGGCGCCGACGAGCCGGGTCTCGGCGGCGACCACGACTGCGTGCTGTGCACCTCGGCCGTCCCCGGCGTCACCGACCGCGCCGCCCGCGGTCCGGCCGCCCGCTACGTCTGGGACCTGGCCGACCGGGAGGACAGCCGCTGGGTGGTGCCCTTCGGCGCCGACGGCGTCCCCGGCAGCCCCCACCACCACGACCAGCTCCCCCTGTGGCTCCGGGGCGAACTCGCCCCGGTGGTCACCGACTGGGCCCGGCTCACCCCCGAGCGGACCCTCCCCGACACCCCGAGGAACCCGATGAACGACCTGCACGTCCAGCACATCGACGGCTACGGCACCGTCCGCATCCGCCCCGTCGACCCGGAGGGCGACGCGGAGCTGATCCACGCCTGGGTGAGCGACGAACGCGCCGTGTTCTGGGGCATGAACGGCCTCACCAGGGACCAGGTCGCCGAGGTCTACGCCCACCTGGCCACCCTCGACACCCACCACGCCCACCTGGTCACCAAGGACGGCGAACCGGCCGCGCTCCTCCAGACCTACGAGCCGTCCGCCGACCGGGTCGGCGAGTGCTACGACGTCCGCCCCGGCGACCTCGGCGTCCACCTCCTCCTCGCCCCCGCCGGCCCCGACGGCCCGCACCCCGGCTGGACGTCCGGGCTGCTGAAGGCGATGACGACGTACGTGCTGCGGGTCCTGGACCGCCCGCGCATCGTGATCGACCCGGACGTGCGCAACGCCAAGGCGATCGCCCGCTTCGAACGCCAGGGCTTCACCCGCGGCCCGGCCGTCGTCCTGCCCGAGGTCGACCTGCCCGACGTGCACCTGCCCGAGAAGCACGCCCAACTCGCGTTCCTGGAGCGAGCGGTAGCCTTCCCCGGGTGACGACGCCCGCAGAGCTGACCGCCCGTTACGGCCTCGAACCCATCCCCCGCGAAGGCGGCCTGTTCCGGCGTACCTGGGCCGGGCCCGAACGCCCGGACGGCCGCCCCGAGGGGTCGGCCATCGTGGCCCTGCTCACCGCCGACGACTTCTCCGCCCTGCACCGCCTGCCGTTCGCCGAGACCTGGCACTTCTACCTCGGCGACCCCCTCCAGCTGCTCCTCCTCGCCCCCGACGGCACCACCCGGCACCCCGTCCTGGGCCCGGACCCCGGCGCGGGCCAGCACCTCCAGCTGACCGTGCCGGCCCGCACCTGGATGGGCGCGCGGGTCGTGGCCGGCGGCGCGTGGACCTTCTTCGGCTGCACGATGGCCCCCGGATTCACCTACGCGGACTACGAACACGGGAACCCGGACGACCTCACGGCGCGTTACCCGGCCGAGGCCGCCCTGATCACGGAACTGTGCCGCCCATGACCGCACCCCCGTCCACGCGCCTGCTCGACGGACAGACCGCGCTGGTGACCGGCGCGGGCGGCGGCATCGGCCGCGCCATCGCCCTGCGCTTCGCGGAGCACGGCGCGGCGGTCGCCGTGCACTGCCGTACCGCCCTCACCGCCGCCACCGAGATCGCCGGCCGGATCCGGGCGGCGGGCGGCAGGGCGGTCGTGCTCCAGGCCGACCTGACCGACGAGACCGCCTGCCGGCGTTTGGTCGAGGAGACGACGGCCTGGTCCGGCGGACACCTCACCGCGCTCGTCAACAACGCGGCCGTCCAGCCCGTCCAGCCGCTCCCGGAGCTGACGGCAGAGGACTGGCGCACGGTCGTCGACACCAACCTCACCAGCGTCTTCGCCTGCACCCAGGCCGCCGCCGCCCATATGCGCGCCCACGGCGGCGGCACCATCACCCACATCGCCTCCATCGAGGCCGCCCACCCGGCCCCCGGCCACGCCCACTACGGCGCGGCCAAGGCGGCGGTGGTCATGCACGCCCGCGCGGCGGCCCTGGAGTACGGCCCCGACGGCATCCGGGTCAACACGGTCTCGCCCGGCCTGATCGACCGGCCCGGCCTGGCCGGGTCCTGGCCGGACGGCGTGCGCCGCTGGCTCGCCGCCGCCCCGGCCGGGCGCCTGGGCCGCCCCGAGGACGTGGCCGACGCCTGCGCCTTCCTCGCCTCCCCGCTCGCCTCCTGGATCACCGGCCACGACCTGGTGGTGGACGGCGGGGTGACCTCCCGCCCGACCTGGTGAGCACACGAGGGGCCGGACAAACGCCAGAGGGCCGCACCAGCTGACGTGGCCCGGCCCCACCGGAACAGCCGGCGCCGGCAGGCCCTGCGGCAGTTCCGGGGGAACGGCGGCGAACCGGCCGTCGTCCCGGTGGAGGTGAGGCTGCCCGACGGCTTCTGCTTCAGCAAGGACATCAACGAGGTCTCCGTCGACTACCGGGCGAACGTCCGGGACCGCTGCAACTGGGACGAGGGCAAGGGTGCCAACGTGGGACCGTTGAAGATCCCCGACGGCCGGATGGCCAAGCCGCACAGGTCACCCGGGAGGGCGGCCGTCCGATGAACGACGCCCACGGCACCACAGGCGGCCACCGCCGGACGCGCGCCGCCGGGGCGGCCCTCGGCACGCTGGCCCTCCTGGGCGCCCTGACGGCGACAGGCTGCTCCGCACCCGACTCCGGTACCGGCCCGGCCGGTGACCGCGCCGCCGGGCGGACCGCGGACGACAGGTGGGTCGAGGGCGTCACGCCGGGGTGGATGAGCGGGCACATGGGCGTCGACATCCCGGCGGCGGCCCAGGACGCGCGGGCCGGCTATCAGGTGACCCCCCGCTTCGACACCGGTGTGCTCACCTTCACCCTGACCAGATCCCGGGCACGGGCCTTCCCGGCCGCCTGTGCGCCGGCCGGTGAGCTGCTGGAGCCCACGGCCGCCGTGACCGACGTGCGGACCCACGACTTCGGACACCTGGGCGTGCCGGAACCGGAGACGTTCAAGAAGGGCATGCGCTACGGCTCCCTCTGCCCCGGCGCCGACCCCGGGCCCACCGCGAGCCCGGACCCGCTCGCCGACCCGAACGGCACCTCGGACACCGGCTGCGTCAGCCTCTACGCCCACGACTACGCCCCGGACCGCACCCGCATCTACCTCCGCGACCACTACGAGCCGGGCATCAGCCCCCTCCCGCCAACCCCACCCGCTTCCTCCCCGACCCGCTGACCCCTCCCCACGGGCCCTCTCGGACGGACATACGCCGAAGGGCCGGACCGCTGCTGCGGTCCGGCCCTTCGGGCTGGCGGAGGATACGAGATTCGAACTCGTGAGGGGTTGCCCCCAACACGCTTTCCAAGCGTGCGCCCTAGGCCTCTAGGCGAATCCTCCGCCGAGAACATTACATGACCGAGGGGAGTGCTCGCGAACCCGTTCCCGCAGGCCGTCCCCGGGTACGGACGGCGGGCCGACCGGGTTCGGACCGCGGGCCGTCATCGGGTACTGTGGGGCACAGCCCCTCACGCGGCGCTATCTGACTGAACTCCCCCAGGGCCGGAAGGCAGCAAGGGTAGGTCGGCTCTGGCGGGTGCGTGGGGGGCGCTTGCGTTCCCGGGGCCGGGGTCCGGAACCGCGGGCGGGGCCCGTTGTCAGTGCGCCCCATTAACCTCGTATGCGTGTCGTCTCTCGCGCTGTACCGCCGCTATCGCCCGGAGACCTTTGCCGAGGTCATCGGGCAGGAGCATGTCACCGACCCGCTGCAGCAGGCGCTGCGGAACAACCGGGTCAATCACGCGTACCTGTTCAGCGGCCCCCGCGGATGCGGCAAGACGACCAGCGCGCGCATCCTCGCCCGCTGTCTGAACTGTGAGCAGGGTCCCACGCCGACCCCCTGCGGGGAGTGCCAGTCGTGCCGTGACCTCGCCCGGAACGGACCGGGGTCCATCGACGTCATCGAGATCGACGCGGCCTCTCACGGTGGTGTGGACGACGCCCGTGAGCTGCGCGAGAAGGCCTTCTTCGGCCCCGCGGGCAGCCGCTACAAGATCTACATCATCGACGAGGCCCACATGGTCACGTCGGCCGGCTTCAACGCGCTGCTGAAGGTCGTCGAGGAGCCGCCGGAGCACCTGAAGTTCATCTTCGCGACCACCGAGCCCGAGAAGGTCATCGGGACCATCCGGTCGCGCACCCACCACTACCCGTTCCGGCTCGTCCCCCCCGGCACCCTGCGCGAGTACCTGGGCGAGGTGTGCCAGAAGGAGGACATCCCGGTCGAGGACGGCGTGCTGCCGCTCGTCGTGCGCGCCGGCGCCGGTTCCGTGCGTGACTCCATGTCCGTGATGGACCAGCTCCTCGCCGGCGCCGGCGAGGACGGTGTGACGTACGCCATGGCGACCTCCCTCCTCGGGTACACCGACGGCTCCCTGCTCGACTCCGTCGTGGAGGCCTTCGCCACCGGTGACGGGGCCGCCGCCTTCGAGGTCGTCGACCGGGTCATCGAGGGCGGCAACGACCCGCGCCGCTTCGTCGCCGACCTGCTGGAGCGGCTGCGCGACCTGGTGATCCTCGCCGCCGTGCCGGACGCCGTGGAGAAGGGCCTCATCGACGCCCCGGCCGACGTGCTGGAGCGGATGCAGGCCCAGGCCGAGACGTTCGGCGCCGCCGAGCTGAGCCGCGCCGCCGACCTGGTCAACGAGGGCCTGACCGAGATGCGCGGCGCCACCTCGCCCCGCCTCCAGCTGGAACTGATCTGCGCCCGCGTCCTGCTCCCGGCCGCCTACGGCGACGAGCGTTCCCTCATGGCCCGCCTCGACCGCCTGGAGCGCGGCATCGGCTTCTCGGGCGGGGGCGGCGCGCCCGCCATGGGCTACGTCCCGGGGCCGGAGGCCCACGGCGGTGCCGCCGCGGGCGCCGCCGCGGGCGCGCTGCCGCCCGGCGGGGGGCCCGCCGCGGCCCGCGCGGCCGTCCGGTCCGGGGGCGGTCCGGCTGGGCCGAGCGCGGGTGCCGGCGTTCCCGCCGGGCCGGGAGTCGTGGGTGGTCCGGCGGGTCCCGGTGGGCCGGTCGAGCCCGCGGCGCCTGTCGTGGCGGCGCCTGCTCCTGCTCCTGCCCCTGCTCCTGCGCCCGCCCCTGCCCCCGCCGCGCCGGAAGCACCGGCCCCGGCGGCCCCGGTACCCGCGGCCCAGCCCCCGGCCGCCCCCGCCCCCGCCGGTGCCTGGCCCACCGCCGCTCCCGCCGGCAGTGGCCGGCGTCCCGGTGGCTGGCCCACGGCCGCCGCGCCGGCGAGCGGGCAGGGAAGCCAGGGACAGGCCCCGGGCCGGCCGCAGCAGCCCGGGCGGCCGGCACCCGCGCCCGCGCCCGCGCCGCAGGCCCCGGCGCCCGCTCCCACCGGAGGCCTCGACCCCCGTGCGCTCTGGCCGAACATCCTGGAGGCCGTCAAGAACCGCCGCCGCTTCACCTGGATCCTGCTCAGCCAGAACGCCCAGGTGACCGGCTTCGACGGCACCACGCTCCAGCTCGGCTTCGTGAACGCCGGCGCCCGGGACAACTTCGCGGGCAGCGGCAGCGAGGACGTGCTGCGGCAGGCGCTGGCCGAGCAGTTCAACGTGCAGTGGAAGATCGAGGCGGTCGTCGACCCGTCCGGCGGCGGTGCCCCGCAGGCCCCGGCCGGCGGAGGCGGCGGCTACGGCGGCACCCCCGCCGGTGGCTACGGCGCCCCGGCCGCGCCTCGCCCGGCGGCTCCCCAGACCTCCGCGCAGGCCCCGGCCCGGCCCACCGCTCCGGCCTCGTCCGGGCCCGTACCGGCGGCGCAGCCGGCCCCCGCCCCCGAGCCGCCGCCCGTCGCCCCCGAGGACGACATCCCCGAGGACGACGACCCGGATCTGGACGAGTCCGCTCTCTCCGGCCACGAGCTGATCGTGCGCGAGCTGGGCGCGACGGTCGTGGAGGAGTTCTCCAACGAGTAGCCCGCGGGGGCCGTGCGGCCCGCCGCCGATGCAGCGAGGACCACGGCTGACCGTCCACACCCAGGCCGGGAACCTTGCAGCCGGCTGCCGGGAACCCACTCCCGGCCCTCTTTGGACGAAGCTCCGACAAACCCGGCCCCCGGACTTCGGCGACCTTGCCATTAGGCTGACCCCCGTGAAGGTCCTTGTCATCGGCGGCGGCGCCCGCGAACACGCCCTGTGCCGCTCCCTGTCCCTCGACCCCGACGTCACCGCGCTGCACTGCGCCCCCGGCAACGCCGGCATCGCCGAGGTGGCCGAGCTGCACCCGGTCGACGCGCTCGACGGTGCCGCCGTGGCCGGACTGGCCACCCGTCTCGGTGCCGAGCTGGTCGTCGTCGGCCCGGAGGCCCCGCTGGTCGCCGGTGTGGCCGACGCCGTCCGCGCGGCCGGCATCCCGGTGTTCGGCCCCTCCGGGGAGGCCGCCCGGCTGGAGGGGTCCAAGGCCTTCGCCAAGGACGTCATGGCGGCGGCCGGGGTGCCGACCGCCCGCTCCTACGTCTGCACCGGCGAGGCGGAGGTCGCCGAGGCCCTGGACGCCTTCGGCGCCCCCTACGTCGTCAAGGACGACGGCCTCGCCGCCGGCAAGGGCGTGGTCGTCACCTCCGACCTCGAGGCCGCCAAGGCGCACGCCGCCGGCTGCGAGCGCGTGGTGATCGAGGAGTTCCTCGACGGCCCCGAGGTGTCCCTCTTCGCCGTCACCGACGGCGAGACCGTCGTACCGCTCCAGCCCGCCCAGGACTTCAAGCGCGCCCTGGACGGCGACGAGGGCCCCAACACCGGCGGCATGGGCGCGTACTCCCCGCTGCCGTGGGCCGACCCCAAGCTGGTCGACGAGGTGCTGGAGACCGTGCTCCAGCCGACGGTGGACGAGATGCGCCGCCGGGGCACGCCCTTCTCCGGGCTGCTGTACGCCGGCCTCGCGATCACCTCGCGCGGAGTCCGGGTCATCGAGTTCAACGCCCGCTTCGGCGACCCCGAGACCCAGGTCGTGCTGGCGCGCCTGAAGACCCCGCTGGCCGGGGTGCTGATGGCCGCCGCCACCGGGAACCTGGCCGACCTGGCGCCGCTGCGCTGGAGCGAGGACGCGGCGGTCACCGTCGTCGTCGCCTCGCACAACTACCCCGGCACCCCGCGCACCGGCGATGCGATCACCGGCCTGGACGCGGTGGCCGCCGAGGACGCCCCGCACGCGTACGTGCTGCACGCCGGCACGAAGCGGGAGGGCGACGCGGTCGTGAGCGCCGGCGGACGCGTGCTGTCCGTCACGGCCACCGGCAAGGACCTGACCGAGGCGCGCGAGCGGGCGTACCGGGCGGTGGGCCGGATCGGACTGGACGGCTCGCAGCACCGCACCGACATCGCGGCGAAGGTGGCACAGTCCGCGGGCGCCTGAGCCCATGGCCTTCTGACCTGCCCTCATGCCCTTCAGGCCCCGGATGCGTAATCCGGGGCCTGATCTTTGCTGTCTGTCACCCAGCTTTGACCAAAGCCATTCCATCGAGTGAGCGATCGGCTATCCGGCTGACGGGGGCCCGGGCCCCAACTAGGGTGCCGCGCAAGCGTTCCGGCACTTGGCCCACCGGCATTGCGATGTCAGTGGCGGGTGCCACAGTGGGGGAGTGAGCAACAGCAGGGCAGTACGCGAGCGGCAGGGAGGGGGCGAGGACGGCACGTGACCGGAACGGATGTGGAGGCGGGCGCGCGGGCCGCGCGCTCCCGGGCCCTCGCCGTGCTGCGGGTCCGGGGCCGGGCGCTGGCCGTGGCGCTGCTGCCCGCGGGTGCCGCGGTGATCCTGCTGACCGGTGCCTCCACCGGCCTCCTCGCCGGCCCGGGCTGGGACGTTGCCCGCTGGGCCGTGGGCGTCCTCGCGGTGCTGGTGCTGCTGGCCGCGGCCGCTGTCGGCCTGGTCGTGGCCCGGGCCCGCCCCGCCACCAGCCCCACGGTGCCGATCCCGGAAGAGTCCGCCCCGGATCTGTACCGGATGGTGCGCGACCTCGCCGACCGCCTGGACGTGCCGGCCCCGTCGGCCATAGCGCTCACCCCGGACTGCGACAGCTGGCTGGAGGACCGGGCGCACTCCGCGCACGGCCCGCCCCCGCGTCCGGCACCCGGCCGGCCGGCGGACCCGGCCCGCCCCCGGACGCCGACGCCGCCGGTCCTCGTCATCGGTTCGCCGTTCCTGTGGTGGATGCGGGTCGGCGAGCTGCGCGCGGTCCTCGCCCCGGTCATCGCGGGTACGGGCCCCTCGGCGCACCCGGACATAGCGGCCGCCCGCCGCTTCGTGCGCGGGCTGGACGCGGCCGTGGCCGTCGCCTCGGCGCCGGGCCGGGGCCTGCCGGCCCGCGGACTGTGCGCGGCCGTCGGCTGGGTGGCGCGGCTGCTGCTGCGCGGCTGCCGGGAGCACGCGGTCCAGATGGAGCGCGGGGTCGCGGCGGCGGCGGCCGAGCGCGCCCAGGCGGTCGACTACGGCCTGCGGATCGTCGCCCAGGAGCAGGTCGGGCTCGCCTACGCCGGCTGGGACCGGCTGCTGACCAGGGTCGCGCTGCCCGCCTGGCGCATGGGCCGCTGGCCGTCCCGGCTGGACGCGGGTGTGGTGGCGGCGCTCACCGAGCTGTCCCGCCGCGACCGGCTCGCCGAGGGGTTCGCCTCCCGGCTCGGTGAGCGGCCGGCCTGCGACCTGCTGGAGGAGCCCGGCGCGGTGGACGAGGCCGCGTCCCTGCTCGCCGCCCGGCTTTTCCACGGCGGCCCGGCGCTGCCGTGTTCCGACTGGGCGCCGGTGGACTGGCAGGCGTACCCGGAGGAGGTCGTGGACCGCACCTGGCGCGTCGACGCGGCCCGCCTGCACCGGGCCCTGGACGCGCTGGGCGTCCGCCCCGCCCGCCACCCCGGCACCTCCGACCAGGGCGGTCCCACCCTGGCCCGGGTCCTGGACCACCTCACCACCGGCAGCGGCGGAAGCGCGGCACCGGGCGCCCCCGCCGGGCCCCGGCCCCGGTCCGAGGACGCCCCGCGGTCAGCCGACGGCGAGTCCGCCGCACCGGCCGCTGCCGGAGCGGCCCCTGCGCCGGCCACCCCCGCCCACCCCGCCGGCGACGGGTACTCCTCCCCCGAGGGGCCACCCGTGTCCGGCGACGTCACCCGTGCAGGTGGTTCGGACGGGCACGAGGTGGACGCCGAGGGCGAGGCCGAGACGGAGCCCGGTACGCCCCGCAGCGCCGCCCTGGCCGCCCGCCTGACCGCCGAGCTGGCCCGCGAGGAGGCCCGCGCCCACACGGCCCGCAAAGGCGCCGCCGACGCCCCCCAGGGTCCCGGCGGCGTGGTGTGGGCCCCCGGCGACTACGGCCTGCCCCCCTTCCCGCTCCAGCCCCAGCGCACCGCCCGGGAACTCCTCGCCGACCACGTCACGGCGATGGTGTGCTGCGCGGCCGTCGACACCGCCGGCGCGGTCCCCGCGCTGGACTGGCTGGACGGCCCGTCCCTGCTGCTGGACGGCGAACGGGCCGCCGACCTGGCGCCCAAGGTGCTCACCCTGATCGAGGCCGGAGACCCCGGTCCGCTGCGCGACTGGCTGACCGCCTTCGGCATACGCCCGGAGAAGCCCGTACGGCTCGTGTGACCCCGCTGGGCCCGCCCGCGGCCCGTGCCGGGCGCCGCGGCCGCCGAGCCCGCGCCGGCGCCCGGTCCCGCGGGCCGCCGCGCTACCCCCGAAGGTCACTCCCGTAACGGAAAGGCGGTTTCCACTTCAGGTCAATTCGCAACGAGTAGTGACTGGCCCCGTGCGTAATGTGATGTGCTGGGACCGACCACGCCTTTGGCAAGGGCGCGCGACATACGACAGCGCGGCCGGACACGGCGGAGCACACCGCACAGCGAGCACTGAGCACGGGGGGATGAGGGAGGGGAGCGACATGGCCTCGGACCGCATTCGCCGCTGGGAGTCCGGTGCACTCGCGCATGGCGTCACGGATCCCTTCGGCCAGGGACCGGTGCCCTGGCTGCGCGGCAGTGAGCCGTACATCGACGACTTCGGCAAGGTGATGCCCTGGTACGTCGACGCCTGCCCGCAGGTGGCCGAGGGCTCCGGACGCCGCGCCTCGGCGCCGCGCACTGCCCTGGCCGGCCCGCGCTCCGCCGACGACGTGCACCGCCAGATCAAGGGCTTCACCTCCACCGGCGCCGTCGCGCCCGGCGAGGCGATCGACTTCCACATCACGGTCGACCCGCCGCAGGAGTTCGTCGTGGACATCTACCGCATCGGCCACTACGGCGGCGACGGCGCGGCGAAGATCACCACCAGCCCCCGCCTCTCCGGCATCGTCCAGCCCCCGCCGCTGACCGCCGACCGCACGGTCTCCTGCCACCACTGGTGGCTGTCCTGGCGCCTCCAGGTGCCCTCCTACTGGAGCATCGGCGCCTATGTGGCCGTCCTGACCACGCACGACGGCTACCGCTCCCACGTGCCCTTCACGGTCCGCGACAGCCACCCCGCCGATCTGCTCCTGCTGCTGCCCGACGTCACCTGGCAGGCGTACAACCTCTACCCGGAGGACGGCCACACCGGTGCCAGCCTCTACCACGCCTGGGACGAGGACGGCCGCCTCCTCGGCGAGGCCGACGCCGCCACCACCATCTCCTTCGACCGGCCGTACGCGGGCGCGGGCCTGCCCCTGCACGTCGGCCACGCCTACGACTTCATCCGCTGGGCCGAGCGCTACGGCTACGACCTCGCCTACGCCGACGCCCGCGACCTGCACGCCGGCCGGATCGACCCGACCCGCTACCGGGGCCTGGTCTTCCCGGGCCACGACGAGTACTGGTCGGGGCCGATGCGCCGGGCCGTCGAGGACGCCCGGGACCGGGGCACCTCGCTGGTCTTCCTCTCCGCCAACACCATGTACTGGCAGGTGGAGCTGGCGCCGTCCCCGTCCGGTGTCCCGGACCGGCTGCTGACCTGCCGCAAGCGCAAGGGCCCGGGCCGGCCGGTGCTGTGGCGCGAGATCGACCGGCCGGAACAGGAGCTGATCGGCATCCAGTACGCGGGCCGGGTGCCCGAGCCGTGCCCGCTGATCGTCCGCAACGGCGGCCACTGGCTGTGGGAGGCGACCGGCGCGCACGAGGGCGACGAGATCAAGGGCCTGGTCGCCGGCGAGGCGGATCGCTACTTCCCGCGCACCGCGCTGCCCGAGCACGACGAGCGCATCCTGCTCGCCCACTCCCCCTACCCCGACGCCGACGGCGTCCAGCGCCACCAGGAGACGTCCCTCTACCGCGCCCCCTCCGGCGCCTGGGTGTTCGCCTCCGGGACCTTCGCCTGGTCCCCGGCGCTGGACCGCCCCGGCCACGTGGACACCCGGATCCAGCGCGCCACGGCGAACCTGCTGGACCGCATCTGCAAACGCGACTGACCCCCGGGCGCGCCCGATCGGCCCCGTACGGGAGAATCGGGGGCATTGGACAGAGCCACGGGGAGGAACCGTGTCCGGATTCGTAGAAAAGCCCGAGCCGATCGAGGTCCCGGGCCTGGTGCACCTGCACACCGGAAAGGTGCGCGATCTGTACCAGAACGAGGCGGGCGACCTCGTGATGGTCGCCAGCGACCGCATGTCCGCCTACGACTGGGTCCTGCCCACCGAGATCCCCGACAAGGGCCGCGTGCTCACCCAGCTCTCCCTGTGGTGGTTCGACCAGCTCCGCGACCTCGCCGTGAACCATGTCATCGGCACCGAGGTGCCCGAGGGCGCCCCGGCCGACTGGGCGGGCCGGACGCTGGTGTGCAAGTCCCTGAAGATGGTCCCGGTGGAGTGCGTGGCCCGGGGCTATCTGACCGGCTCCGGCCTCGCCGAGTACCGGGAGTCCCGTACGGTCTGCGGCCTCGCCCTCCCCGAAGGCCTCGTCGACGGCTCCGAGCTGCCCGCCCCGATCTTCACCCCGGCCGCCAAGGCGGAGGTCGGCGAGCACGACGAGAACGTCTCCTACGAGGAGGTGGCCCGCCAGGTCGGCGCGGAGACCGCCGCCCAGCTGCGCCAGGCCACGCTCGCCGTGTACTCGCGGGCCCGGGACATCGCCCGGGATCGGGGGATCATCCTGGCCGACACCAAGTTCGAGTTCGGCTTCGACGGTGACACGCTCGTCCTCGCCGACGAGGTCCTCACCCCGGACTCCTCCCGCTTCTGGCCGGCCGACACCTGGCAGCCGGGCCGCGCCCAGCCGTCGTACGACAAGCAGTTCGTGCGGGACTGGCTGACCTCGCCGGCCTCCGGCTGGGACCGCCGGAGCGAGCAGCCCCCGCCGCCGCTGCCCGAGGAGGTCGTGGCCGCGACCCGGCAGAAGTACGTGGAGGCGTACGAGCGGCTGACCGGCACCAGTTGGTCGTAGCCCGCGTACCCCCGGCGAGAGCCGGGGGTACGGAAGAAGCCCCCGGCCGGAACCGGGGGCTTCTGCATGGAGCGGACGACGAGGCTCGAACTCGCGACCTCAACCTTGGCAAGGTTGCGCTCTACCAACTGAGCTACGTCCGCGTTGCGCCGTGGCGCGAGAGCAACTATACCCAACCTCGCTCGCGGGCGAGACGCACCGCCGTGTGACGGTTCTCGGCACCGAGCTTGGTGACGGCCGAGGAGAGGTAGTTCCGCACGGTCCCCGGCGACAGCCCGGCCCGCTCGGCGATCTCCGTGACCGGCGCCCCGTCGGCGGCCAGCTCCAGCACCTCCGCCTCGCGCGCGGTCAGCGGCGAGTCCCCGGCGGAGATCGCGTCGGCGGCCAACTCCGGATCCACGTAACGGTTTCCCGCGTGCACGGTGCGGATGATCTCGGCGAGCCGCTGGGCGCTGACCGTCTTCGGGACGAACCCGCGCACACCGGCCGCCAGCGCCCGTTTCAGATGCCCGGGGCGGCCGTGCCCGGTGACGATCAGCACCCGGCAGCCGGGCAGTTCGGTGCGCAGCGATGTGGCGACCTTCACACCGTCGGCACCCGGCATCTGCAGATCCAGGACGGCGACATCGGGTGCGTGGGCCCGGGCCATGGCCAGTGCCTCGGGTCCGCTCGCCGCCTCCGCGACGACCAGCAGGTCGTCCTCCAGGGACAGCAGCGCGGCCAGGGCGCCCCGGATCAGATGCTCGTCGTCCGCCAGCAACAGCCGTACCGGTGTGCTCACGAGGTGACTCCTCTCACAGTGGTCAGGGGTATGTCCGCGACCAGCCGGAACCGGTCCCCGCCGGAGCCGGTGCGGCCCGCCTCCAGGGTTCCGCCGACGGCGGCCAGCCGTTCCCGCAGCCCGGCCAGCCCCGAGCCGCCGCTCCCGCCGGCCGCCGCGGCTCCGTCGTTCTCCACCGTCAGTACCGCCCGCCCCTCGGACACCGTCAGCCCCACCTGACACCGGTTCGCGTCCCCGTGCCGCAGCACGTTGGTGGCCGCCTCGCGCACCACCCAGCCGAGCGCGGACCGCACCTCGGCGGGCAGTCCGCCGGTCTCCGCGCGGACCTCGCAGTCGATCCCGGCCGCTTCCAGCACGCCCTGGGCCCCCGCGAGTTCGGCGCCGAGGTCGGCCTCCCGGTAGCCGCGCACGACGGCCCGCACCTCCCGCTGGGTCTCCTGCGCGATGCGCTGCACCTCGATCATCTGCTCCACCGCCTCCGGCCGCCCGCGCCGGGCCAGCTGGACGGCCAGCTCGCTCTTGAGGGAGATCACCGACAGGTTCCGGCCCAGGACGTCGTGCAGGTCCCGGCCGAACCGCAGCCGCTCCTCGGCGACGGCGAGCCGGGCCTCCACCTCACGGGCGCGCTCCGCCTCCCACAGCACGGACAGGGTCCAGGAACCGCACCGGTAGGCGAGCAGCGCGAACACCGCCATGAAGGCGGTGACCGCGGCGGTGCCGACCAGTCCGGCGACGGACCGGTCGGCGATCCCCAGGGCGGCCACGAGCAGTGCCGCGAGCACCGCCGCGTTCCGCAGGTACACCCGTACCGGGACGGTGACGCCGTAGAGCATCCCGAACGGCAGCAGGGTGGCGCCGAGCGCCAGCCGGATCGTTCCCCGGTCGGCTCCGCGTACGGCGGCGAGGGCCACGACCGTCGCCAGGGCGAGGCCCAGCAGGACGGCCGGGACGCGGTGGGCGCCGGCCGGCAGCCGGGCGCGCCCCAGATAGTGGTCGAGGGCGGGCCGGGTGAGCCGGTTGGCGGCGACGCACTGCAGGGCGGCGACGAGGAGCAGCGGGACGCCGACGAGGAGCGTCGCGGGCCGGCCGTGGACGAGCTGGGCGGTCAGCGGCAGCACCAGCCAGCTCAGGCTGAAGAACCAGGTGGTGACGTACCAGGTGACGACCGTGTACAGCTCCACCCGGTCCGCCTTCGCGCGCTCCCGCCAGTGCCGCTGCTGCCACCGCCGTATCGGCCCCACCACGTGCGTCCCCCGTTCCTCAGCGCCGGGGCTCCCACCGGAACCACCGCTGTACCGCGACCACCGCCACCACGGTCCAGGCCAGCGCGGTCGCGAGCGCGCCCAGTGCCTCGTAGGCGCTCAACTGGCCGGTCCAGCCGCCCCGGACGAGCCGGATGGCGGGGGACAGCGGGAGCAGCTCGCAGACGGAGGCGAGCGGTTCCGGCATGACCTCGGTGGGGACCATGATCCCTGAGCCGATCATCGAACCGAACACCATGGGCAGCGCGGTGACCTGACCGCTCTCCACGGTCCGGGTGACGGACGCGGTGAGCGCGGCCAGCGCGGCGCTCAGCACCAGCCCGGCCACCAGCCCCAGCACGGTCAGGTACGGCGCCTCGGGGGCCCCGGTGCCGAGCAGGGCCGCGCACCCGGCGCACAGCACCAGTGCCTGGGCGAAGCCCACGGTCATGGTGGGCAGGGCGGTTCCGGCGAGGATCTCCGTGTCGGACAGCTCGCCGGTGCGCAGCCGCTTCAGGACCAGTTCCTCGCGGCGGGCCACGTAGGCGTTGACGAGCGCGCTGTAGACGGCGAAGAGGAACGAGAAGCCGATCCCGGCGGTGAGCATGGCCGCCCCGACGCTGATGCCCTGCTTCTCCAGGTCCACGTGGTCCAGGGCCGGCCGCACGCTGAACGGCAGCAGGAGCGGCACCACGAGCGCGGTGACGACGACCCCGCGGTTGCGGCCGAGCAGGGTCAGCTCGGCCCGGGCCAGTGCCCGCAGCCGGCGCACGGAGGGCGCGGTGAGGACCGTGCTCATGCGGCCGCCACCTCCTCCCGCTCCCGGGCGATCCCGAGGAAGGCCTCCTCCAGCGAGGCCGAGCGCACGTCCAGCGCGCGCAGTTCGACACCGGCCCGCTCGGCCCAGGTCAGGACGGCGGTGGCGGTCCGCTGGAGTTCGCGGGTGCGCAGCAGGACGGTCCGGCCGTCGTACTCGTGGTCCAGGACGCCGAGGGCGGCGAGCGGCGGCAGGTCGCCGGGGAGGAAGCCCGGGGGCAGTTCGAAGGACATCCGGGAGGGGCGGCCGGCGGTGACCTCGGCCGGTGTGCCGGAGGCGGCGATCCGGCCCTCGTGCAGGATGGCGAGCCGGTCGGCCAGGTCCTCGGCCTCCTCCAGGTAGTGCGTGGTGAGCAGCACGGTGGTGCCCTGGTCGCGCAGTGCGCGCACCAGCTCCCAGGTGTCCCGGCGGCCTTCGGCGTCCAGGCCGCTGGTCGGCTCGTCGAGGAACAGCACCTCCGGGTCGCCGAGCAGGGCGAGCGCGAGGTCGAGGCGCCGGCGCTCCCCGCCGGACAGCTGCTTGACCCGTACGCCGTGCTTGTCCGCGAGCCCCACCCGTTCCAGCACCTCGGCCTCCGGCCGGGCTCCGGTGGTGCAGCCGGCCCACATCCGGGCGGTCTCCGCGACGGTCAGCTCGGCGGGGAAGCCGCCCTCCTGGAGCATCACGCCGGTGCGGGGCCGTACGGCGGCCCGCTCGCGAAAGGGGTCGTGGCCGAGCACCCGGACCCGGCCGCCGGCCGGTGCGGCCAGCCCCTCCAGCAGTTCGACCGTCGACGTCTTCCCGGCGCCGTTGGTGCCCAGCAGGGCGAAGATCTCCCCGCGCTCCACGGCGAAGGTGATTCCGCGTACGGCCTCGAACCCGCCCCCGTAGACACGCCTGAGGTCGGTGACCTCGATCACGTGCTCGTGTCCGTCGATGTTCATGACACCAGCGTCCCGGTGGCGCGCGCCCGTCGGCAGTGCGCGATGTCATCGCCGCGCATGACAAATGTCAGCACCGTGCCGGAGCACGAAAAGACCCCGGTCCAACGGACCGGGGTCTTCTGCATGGAGCGGACGACGAGGCTCGAACTCGCGACCTCAACCTTGGCAAGGTTGCGCTCTACCAACTGAGCTACGTCCGCACTGCTCCCGATCGGCTCTCACCGACCGGTGCGAGCACCAGCCTACCTGATCCACCAGAGTGGTCATGTCGGCGGTGCAGAGCGGGTGACAGGAATTGCACACTGCGCCTTCCCCCTGGAAGGGGGATGTTCTGCTACTGAACTACACCCGCGTGTCCTCGGGATCCGGCCTGTCGGCCTCGCCCCTCGGCGTGTCCCAGACATTAGCCGATCAGCGGGGGGGTAGCGCAAGTCGGCTCCCTCCCGGGCCCGTCATGTCCCAAGTGCACGGTTCTCAGGGCCCCCTGACGGGCCCTGAGAACCGCCCCTTCGCGGGCTCACTGCGCGGCGGTGAACGCCTCGTAGACCTTCTTCGGGATGCGTCCCCGGGCCGGGACGTCCATCTTGTTGGCCTGGGCCCAGGCGCGGACGGCCGCCGGGTCGGGGGCGACCTCCGTCTGCTTGTACGCCTTGCCGGACCGCGACCGCTTGCGGCCGGCCTCGACGTACGGCGCGAGCGCCTTGCGCAGTTTCTTGGCGTTGGTTTCGTTCAGGTCGATCTCGTACGACTTGCCGTCGAGTCCGAAGGCGATCGTTTCCGCCGCTTCCGAGCCGTCGATGTCGTCAAAGAGAGTGACCACGACCTTTTGCGCCACGAATATCGGTCCCTTCGTGCGGCACGTCGTTACAGCTCAACGCCGATGACGTGCCGAGTATCGGCTATTGCCAATTCATTTGTACAGTGCCCGGCAATGAAATGTGAAGCCCGACTAAATCCGTCCGCGTGTCCGGGCGCAATAGGGGCGGGCGGGCGGACTGTGGAACTTTCCCAGAACTTTTCGCGGGCACGCGGCTTCGACACCCGATCGTGATGCGCCTCACGTACTTTCCTCCAACTCTACCCGCGTAGAAATTTTGTGCGGGTAGTCTGAAGGAACCTGCTCAGCACCACACACCGGGAGTGCCAGTGGCACGCGTCGTAGTCGACGTCATGCTCAAGCCGGAGATCCTCGACCCCCAGGGCCAGGCGGTCCAGCGTGCGCTGCCCCGCCTGGGATTCGAAGGGATCTCGGACGTACGTCAGGGAAAGCGTTTCGAACTGGAAGTTGACGGGCCGGTCGACGAGGCCGCCCTCGCCCGCATCCGCGATCTTGCGGAATCCTTCCTCGCCAACACCGTGATCGAGGACTTCACGGTCCGGGTCGACGAAGTCGCGGAGGCGGCCAAGTGACCGCTCGTATTGGCGTCGTCACTTTCCCGGGCAGCCTGGACGACCGGGACACCCAGCGCGCGATCCGCCTCGCGGGCGCCGAGCCGGTCGCCCTGTGGCACAAGGACAAGGACCTCAAGCAGGTCGACGCCGTGGTCCTGCCCGGCGGCTTCTCCTACGGCGACTATCTGCGGGCCGGCGCCATCTCACGGTTCTCGCCGGTGATGGACTCCGTGATCGAGCAGGCGAAGGCCGGGCTGCCGGTCCTCGGCATCTGCAACGGCTTCCAGATCCTCACCGAGGCCCACCTCCTCCCGGGCGGCATGCTCGGCAACGACCACCTCCACTTCATCTGCCGCGACCAGAAGCTGCGGGTGGAGAACGCGGAGACGGCCTGGACCGGCGACTACCGCGCCGGGCAGGAGATCCACATCCCGCTGAAGAACATGGACGGCCGGTACGTCGCCGACGCGTACACGCTCGACAAGCTGGAGGCGGAGGGCCGCGTCGTCTTCCGTTACCTGGACTTCAATCCGAACGGCTCGCTGCGGGACATCGCCGGCATCACCAACGAGGCCGGGAACGTCGTCGGCCTCATGCCGCACCCCGAGCACGCCGTCGAGCCGCTGATCGGTACCGGCCGTACCGACGGGCTCCCGTTCTTCACCTCGATCCTCAAGAAGCTGGTCAACGCATGAGCCGGACGCCTCTGGACACGGTCGAGCACGCGGCCGCGACCCCCGACGTCGAGCTGCCCTGGGCCGAACTCGGCCTGAAGAAGGACGAGTACGAGCGGGTGGTGGAGATCCTCGGCCGCCGCCCGACCGGCGCCGAACTCGCCATGTACTCGGTCATGTGGTCCGAGCACTGCTCGTACAAGTCCTCCAAGGTCCACCTGCGCCAGTTCGGCGAGAAGGCGCCCCAGTCGGACGCGCTGCTCGTCGGCATCGGCGAGAACGCCGGCGTGGTCGACGTCGGCCAGGGCTACGCCGTGACCTTCAAGGTCGAGTCGCACAACCACCCGTCGTACGTCGAGCCCTACCAGGGCGCGGCCACCGGTGTCGGCGGCATCGTCCGCGACATCATCGCGATGGGCGCCCGCCCGGTCGCGGTCGTGGACCCGCTGCGCTTCGGCGCCGCCGACCACCCCGACACCAAGCGCGTCCTGCCGGGCGTGGTCGCGGGCATCGGCGGCTACGGCAACTGCCTGGGCCTGCCCAACATCGGCGGCGAGGTCGTCTTCGACGCCTGCTACCAGGGCAACCCGCTGGTCAACGCCGGTGCCATCGGTGTGATGCGGCACGAGGACATCCACCTCGCCAAGGCGTCCGGCGCGGGCAACAAGGTCATCCTCTACGGCGCCCGGACCGGCGGCGACGGCATCGGCGGCGCCTCCATCCTGGCCTCCGAGACCTTCGACGACGCCAAGCCCTCCAAGCGTCCCGCCGTCCAGGTCGGCGACCCCTTCCAGGAGAAGCTCCTCATCGAGTGCACCCTGGAGGCGTTCAGGGAGAAGCTGGTCGTCGGCATCCAGGACCTCGGCGCGGCCGGCCTGTCCTGCGCGACGAGCGAGCTGGCGTCCAACGGCTCCGGCGGCATGCGCGTGACGCTGGACGACGTGCCGCTGCGCGACTCGACCCTGTCTCCTGAGGAGATCCTCATGAGCGAGTCGCAGGAACGCATGTGCGCGGTCGTGGAGCCGGACAAGGTCGACCGCTTCCTTCAGATCTGCGAGAAGTGGGACGTCATCGCCACCGTCATCGGCGAGGTGACCGACGGCGACCGGCTGGAGATCTTCTGGCACGGCGAGAAGATCGTGGACGTCGACCCGCGCACGGTCGCGCACGACGGCCCGGTCTACGAGCGCCCGTACGCCCGTCCCGGCTGGCAGGACGCCCTCCAGGCGGACGACGCGAACAAGCTGCCCCGCCCGGAGACGGCCGAGGAGCTGAAGGACCAGGTCCTGAAGCTGGTGGCGTCGCCGAACCAGGCGTCGAAGAAGTGGGTCACGCAGCAGTACGACCACTTCGTGCAGGGCAACACCGTGCTGGCCCAGCCGGAGGACTCCGGCATGATCCGCATCGACGAGGAGACCGGCCTCGGCGTCGCGATCGCGACGGACGGCAACGGCCGGTACGCCAAGCTCGACCCGTACACGGGCGCGCAGCTGGCCCTCGCCGAGGCCTACCGGAACGTGGCCACCACGGGCGCCAGGCCGCTGGCCGTCTCGGACTGCCTGAACTTCGGCTCGCCCGAGGACCCGGCGGTGATGTGGCAGTTCGCGGAGGCGGTACGCGGCCTCGCCGACGGCTGCCGGCAGCTCGGCACGCCCGTGACCGGCGGCAACGTCTCGCTCTACAACCAGACCGGCGAGGCGGCGATCCACCCGACCCCGGTCGTGGCCGTCCTCGGCGTGATCGACGACGTGGCCCGCCGCACCCCGGTCGCCTTCCAGGAGGAGGGCCAGCTGATCTACCTCCTCGGCGACACCCGCGAGGAGTTCGGCGGCTCGGCCTGGTCCCAGGTGGTCCACGACCACCTCGGCGGGCTGCCCCCGGCGGTGGACCTGGAGCGGGAGCGGCTGCTGGCCGAGATCCTGATCTCCGCCTCCCGCGACGGCATGATCGACTCCGCGCACGACCTGTCCGACGGCGGTCTGATCCAGGCGGTCGTGGAGTCCGCGCTGCTCGGCGGCATCGGCGCCCGCCTGGTCGTCCCGGACGGCCTGGACGCCTTCACCTTCCTCCTGTCCGAGTCGGCCGGCCGCGCCCTCGTCGCCGTTCCGCGCTCGGAGGAGGTCCGCTTCACCGACATGTGCGGCGCCCGCGGCCTGCCGGCCACCCGCATCGGCGTGGTGGACGGAGACACGGTGGAGATCCAGGGCGAGTTCTCCCTCACCCTGGACGAACTCCGCGGGGCCCACGAGGAGACGATCCCGGCGCTGCTGGCGTAAGCGCCCGCATGCCGGAAGGGTCCCGCCCGGACGAGCATGTCCGGGCGGGGCCCTTCCGGCTCAGCGCACGTAGTTCTTGAGGAGCTCCGTGTCCAGCTCGATGCCCATCGGGCCGGGCAGGGCCACCTTCTCGCCGAACTTCGCGGTGTGGACGTCGCGGTACCCGCCGATCCGCCGGTCCGGCCCGCTGTGCACGGTGAGCGTGCAGGAGTCCCGGTCGATCAGGAGGTAGAGCGGGATTCCCGCCTGGCCGTACGCCGTCGGCTTCTCCTGCCGGTCCCGCCGGTCGGTGTCCGGGTCGTACGAGGTGACCTCGACGACCATGAGCACACCGGCAGGGTCGGCCCACTCGCCGTGCCCCGCGAAGTGGGCCTCGGGGGCGAGCACCGCGTCCGGCTTCGCCCTGCCCTCGCGGTATGCGTCGACTCGGAGTCCACGGCCCTGATACAGATCGAGGTCGGGCCTTGTCTGCATACAGCGCCGGGCCAGCCAGGTCACGATGGTGTCGTGGTCTCCGTCGGCCACCTTCTTGACTCCGATCCGTCCGTTGATGAACTCCAACGTGACGGTCTCGGGAGCGGTGGAGGCGATCGCTTCGAACTCCTGCACCGACATCTGAGACGTGCGCTCGGCCATAACGGTCATGTTGCACCCCCTTCCAGGCGCAGGCCAGTGTTGTCCGGTCCCGGCGTCGCCGAGCCGGGTTCCGACGTCGGCCACCCGCACGAGTGATCGAGGTCCGCATAGGCTCGGTCTCATGCCAACAGCCAAGAAGCGTCCCCGTAGTTACGACCCCGGCAGGACCCGGGCCGCCGTGCTCGCCCAGTTCGGCAACGTACGGGAGGCCGTGCGCGGGCTGGACGAGGAGCGGCTCGGGCTGCCCACCCGGCTCGGGGAGTGGACCGTGCGGGAGCTGGTCGCGCACATCGGCATGGCCGTCACCGCCGTGCACCGGGCCGCCGCCCGGCCGGCGCCGGCGAAGCGGGACGTGCAGGTGGTCGACTGGGCCTTCGCCACGTCCGCCAACTCCGCCGCCATCGACGCCTTCACGCGCGGGCTCGCCGCGGAGCACGCCGACCTCGGCGCCTACCTCGCCGAGGCCGAGGACGGCCTGCGCGCCCTGCTGGCCGAGTACCCGGACGGCCGGCTGCTGGAGACCAACGTGGGTGCCATGCCGCTGGACGACTACCTCGTCACCCGCACCGTGGAACTCGTCGTCCACACCGACGACCTGAACGCCGCCGTCCCGGGCCTCGACGTGCCGTACGACCGGCAGGCCCTGGCCGCCGCCACCCGGCTGCTCGCCGACGCGCTGGCCGTCAAGGCGCCCGGCGGCTCCACCGAGGTGCGCGTGCCGCCGTACGCCGTCGTGCAGTGCGTGGAGGGTCCCCGGCACACGCGCGGCACCCCGCCCAACGTGGTGGAGACCGACCCGCTGACCTGGATCCGGCTCGCCACCGGCCGGCTGTCCTGGGCGGACGCCGTGGCCGGGGCGCGGGTCGGCGCCAGCGGGGAGCGGGCCGACCTCGGCGGGCTGCTGCCGCTGCTGGGATAGCGGAACCGGCGGCCGCCCGGCGACGTCGAAACCGTATGGAACGGTACAAGCGGTGGCTCGGTGCGGCGGCGGTTCCGCTGGTGGTGGCCTGCGCGGCCGGGAAGGCGGACAGTGGGGCCATGGACGGGAGCGAACCGGTGACCGGGGTGGAGTGGCGGGTCGAACGGGTCGCCGTCGGCGGTGAGAGCCTGGCCGCGCCCGCCGCCGGTTCCCCGAGCCTGCGGATCGGCGCGGACGGCAGCGCGTCCGGCAACCTCGGCTGCAACCGGTTCAGCGCCCGCGTCGGCGTGCACGGGGACCGGATCGCCTTCGGGGCGCTGCGCACCACCAAGATGGCCTGTGACCCCGTCCGGATGACCTTCGAGCGCGCGCTCGCCCGGGCGCTCGACGGGCAGACCCTCACCGGCACGGCCGAGCACGGCAGGCTCACGCTCACCACCGGTCACGGTGACCGCGTCCACCTCACCCGGGACGCTCCCGAATGATGTGCGACACCTCACTCATCGCGGCGGCGAAATCGTTCGTAATCGCCTGACCGTGGCCGGGTCCGGGAGCGGAGCTGTCGCCAGGGCACATCACCTGACCTGCGTAAACGCGAAAACCACCAAGGTGATCGGGGTGCCCGGTCCGGCCGAGGCCACGTGTCCCCAATTCGGACCAGTGGACGACCTCGCCTACACTCGGTGGCGTGCCACGTGGTGACGGTCGACTCAATCACGATCTGCTTCCCGGCGAAAAGGGCCCCCAGGACGCTTGCGGCGTCTTCGGCGTCTGGGCTCCGGGTGAAGAGGTCGCAAAGCTCACGTACTTCGGGCTCTACGCCCTCCAGCACCGGGGTCAGGAATCCGCGGGAATCGCGGTCAGCAACGGCTCCCAGATCCTCGTCTTCAAGGACATGGGCCTGGTCTCCCAGGTCTTCGACGAAACCTCGCTCGGTTCGCTCCAGGGTCACATCGCGGTCGGACACGCCCGCTACTCGACCACCGGCGCCTCCGTGTGGGAGAACGCCCAGCCGACGTTCCGTGCCACCGCGCACGGCTCGATCGCGCTCGGCCACAACGGCAACCTGGTCAACACGGCGCAGCTCGCCGAGATGGTCGCCGCCCTGCCCAACGACAACAACAGCCGCTCCGCCCGGGTCGCGGCCACCAACGACACCGACCTGCTGACGGCCCTGCTGGCCGCCCAGGTCGACGAGGACGGCAAGCCGCTGACCATCGAGGAGGCCGCCCATGCGGTCCTCCCGAAGGTGCGGGGCGCCTTCTCGCTCGTCTTCATGGACGAGCACACCCTCTACGCCGCCCGTGACCCGCAGGGCATCCGCCCGCTGGTCCTCGGCCGCCTGGAGCGCGGCTGGGTGGTCGCCTCCGAGACCGCCGCCCTGGACATCACCGGCGCCAGCTTCGTGCGCGAGATCGAGCCCGGCGAGTTCATCGCCGTGGACGAGAACGGCCTGCGCAGCTCGCGATTCGCGGAAGCGAAGCCCAAGGGCTGTGTCTTCGAGTACGTGTACCTGGCCCGCCCGGACACCGACATCGCCGGCCGCAACGTGTACCTCTCCCGGGTGGAGATGGGCCGCCGGCTGGCCAAGGAGGCCCCGGTCGAGGCCGATCTGGTCATAGCGACCCCGGAGTCCGGCACCCCGGCCGCCATCGGCTACGCGGAGGCCTCCGGCATCCCCTTCGGCGCCGGCCTGGTCAAGAACGCCTACGTCGGCCGGACCTTCATCCAGCCCTCGCAGACCATCCGCCAGCTGGGCATCCGGCTGAAGCTGAACCCGCTCAAGGAAGTCATCAAGGGCAAGCGCCTGGTCGTCGTCGACGACTCGATCGTGCGCGGCAACACCCAGCGCGCCCTGGTCCGCATGCTCCGCGAGGCGGGCGCCGCCGAGGTCCACATCCGGATCTCCTCGCCGCCCGTGAAGTGGCCCTGCTTCTTCGGCATCGACTTCGCCACCCGCGCGGAGCTGATCGCCAACGGCATGAGCATCGAGGAGATCGGCACCAGCCTCGGCGCCGACTCCCTGGCCTACATCTCCCTCGACGGCATGATCGAGGCCACCACGATCGCCAAGCCGAACCTGTGCCGTGCCTGCTTCGACGGCGAGTACCCGATGGAGCTGCCGGACCCCGAGCTGCTCGGCAAGCAGCTGCTGGAGACCGAGCTGGCCGCCGGTCCCGCCGCCACGGCCGCGTCCGACGCGATCCGCCGCCCGTAACACCCCCGCAGTACGACACGAAAGCTCTCACAGCCATGTCTGAGACAACCGGTGCCAGCTACGCAGCGGCGGGCGTCGACATCGAGGCGGGCGACCGCGCCGTCGAGCTCATGAAGGAGTGGGTGAAGAAGACCCGCCGCCCCGAGGTGCTGGGCGGCCTCGGCGGCTTCGCCGGACTCTTCGACGCCTCCGCCCTCAAGCGCTACGAACGCCCCCTGCTCGCCTCCGCCACGGACGGCGTCGGCACGAAGGTCGACATCGCCCGCCGCATGGGCGTCTACGACACCATCGGCCACGACCTGGTCGCCATGGTCATGGACGACATCGTGGTGTGCGGTGCCGAGCCGCTGTTCATGACCGACTACATCTGCGTCGGCAAGGTCCACCCCGAGCGGGTCGCGGCCATCGTCAAGGGCATCGCGGAGGGCTGTGTGCTGGCCGGCTGCGCCCTGGTGGGCGGTGAGACGGCCGAACACCCGGGCCTGCTGGGCGAGGACGACTTCGACGTCGCCGGGGCCGGTACGGGCGTCGTGGAGGCCGACCGGCTGCTGGGCGCCGAACGCATCCGCACGGGTGACACCGTGATCGCCATGGCGTCCTCCGGTCTTCACTCGAACGGGTACTCCCTGGTCCGCCACGTCCTGCTGGACCGCGCCGGGCTGTCCCTGGAGTCGGAGATCGCGGAGCTGGGCCGCAGCCTCGGCGAGGAGCTGCTGGAGCCCACGAAGATCTACTCGCTGGACTGCCTGGCCCTGACCCGCACGGCCGAGGTGCACGCGTTCAGCCACATCACCGGCGGCGGGCTCGCGGCGAACCTGGCCCGGGTGATCCCGGACGGTCTGCACGCGGTGGTCGACCGCTCCACCTGGACCCCGGGCGCGATCTTCGACCTGGTCGGGAAGACCGGCAGCGTCGAGCGCCTGGAGCTGGAGAAGACCCTCAACATGGGCGTCGGCATGATGGCGATCGTGCCGCCGGAGTCGGCCGAGGTGGCCCTCGCGACGCTCGCCGACCGGGGCGTCGACGCCTGGGTGGCCGGCGAGATCACCGAGCGCGGCGAGCAGACCACGGGCGCCGAGCTGATCGGTGACTACGCGTAGGACCGGCCCGCGGGGCCCCGGCCCCGCCACGGCAGCACAAAACCCGGTCCGGTGCTACGGCCCCGGACCGGGAAAGTGCGGTGAATCCCGCTGCAAGCAAGCCCGCTGCAAGCGTTACGCGCCGCGACGGTGCTGCTGAGGACCCTCGTCCTCGTCGTCGTCGTCCTCATAGAGGTCGGCGTACCGTGCATACAGGTCGTCGTCGTGCTCATCGTCCTCGAATCGGTCGCCGTTCGGCGACTGGTTCGACGTCGATGCGCCCAGCTCCTCGGCCAGGCGTGAGAGGTCCGTCCCACCGCTGTTGTACTTCAGCTGGCGGGCGACCTTCGTCTGCTTGGCCTTGGCCCGGCCGCGCCCCATGGCTCGACCCCCTCAACGACGGGGCTCGACGGCCCCAGAGTCTGACACGCGTTCATGTTCTGGAACGGACTCTCCGTGGAGAGGCCGGTCCGTAGGGCTTCCACGGTACCTGAGCCCGCGCCCATACGGTACGTCGCCCGCAGCACGCGCGTGTGCCCAGGACCTTCGAGGCGCCCCGTCCTCGCTGGTCAGTGGCGATTTTAACCACTTATCGGGGAGCGACCCGCCGGGGGAAGTGAGAGTTCTCTCGAAGTTCCCGCCGACGGGTACCGCTCATGTGTGCGAAACGACTAGCGCGCGGCGCGCTCCGCACGGGCGTCGGCCATCCGCTGCTCGGCGATCCGGTCGGCCGCGGCGGCCGGCGGGATCCCGTCCTCCTTCGCACGTGCGAATATGGCCAGCGTGGTGTCGAAGATCTCCGACGCCTTCGCCTTGCACCGGTCGAAGTCGAACCCGTGCAGCTCGTCGGCCACCTGGATGACCCCGCCGGCGTTCACCACGTAGTCCGGCGCGTAGAGGATCCCGCGGTCGGCGAGGTCCTTCTCCACGCCCGGGTGGGCGAGCTGGTTGTTGGCCGCGCCGCACACCACCTCGGCGGTGAGCACCGGCACGGTGAGGTCGTTCAGGGCGCCGCCGAGCGCGCAGGGGGCGTAGATGTCGAGACCCTCTGCGCGGATCAGCGCCTCGGTGCCGGCGACGGCCGTCACGCCCTCGGGGTGCTCGTCGAGGATGCGCCGCACGGCATCGGCGCGCACATCGGTGATCACGACCTCGGCGCCCTCGTCGCGCAGGTGCCGCACCAGGTGGCGGCCGACCTTGCCGACGCCGGCGATGCCGACCTTGCGGCCGCGCAGCGACGGGTCGCCCCACAGGTGCTGGGCACTGGCCCGCATGCCCTGGTAGACACCGAAGGCGGTGAGCACCGAGGAGTCGCCGGCCCCGCCGTTCTCCGGGGAGCGGCCGGTGGTCCAGCGGCACTCGCGGGCCACCACGTCCATGTCCGCGACGTACGTGCCGACATCGCAGGCGGTGACGTAGCGACCGCCGAGGGAGGCGACCATCCGCCCGTAGGCGAGCAGCAGCTCCTCGGTCTTGTCGCGCTCCGGGTCGCCGATGATCACGGCCTTGCCGCCGCCGTGGTCCAGCCCGGCCATGGCGTTCTTGTACGACATCCCGCGCGCGAGGTTCAGGGCGTCGGCGACGGCCTCGGCCTCGGTCGCGTACGGGTAGAAGCGCGTGCCGCCGAGGGCGGGGCCCAGGGCGGTGGAGTGGAGGGCGATCACGGCCTTGAGGCCGCTGGCGCGGTCCTGGCAGAGCACGACCTGCTCATGGCCGCCCTGGTCCGAGTGGAACAGGGTGTGCAGGACATCGGCAGGCGCGCCGGTTACGTCGGTCACTGTGGTGACTCCTGTGTACTAGCGGCGAGTGGGGTCGGTCCCCGTACGGGTGGCGGGGAGCCGTGGCATGAGCGTAGAGCCTCGGCCCCGTCACCATCCGCTCAGTGTTCAGGATCACTCTCCCGGGCCCGCCGCGCACGCATGTCCGTGGCACGATTCGCAGTGGTTTCGAGCCGGGCCCGATGGGGAGGGAGCAGGCGTGCCCAAGGTGTCCTCCGTGGTCGTCCCCTATGCCGCCTACCTGCGTGTGTACGAACCGCTGGGCGCCTTCCCGGAGCCGGAGCGGGACCACTGGGCGCGTTACGCCCGCCGCCCCGACCGCCCGTCCTACCAGGACGAACTGCGGCGTTCCCTGGCCGACTTGGTGGCCGTCCCGCCGATCGCGGTACCCGTGCACGAGAGCGGGGACGCCTTCGTGCTGGAGGTCGACGGGGAGGTCTGCGTGTGCCCCTGGCGGACCCGGCTGCGCGGCTGGCAGGCCCTGGACGGGCTGGCGGAGGAGCTGCCCCCGCCGGTGCTGGACGCGGTGCTGCCGCCCGTGGTGCGCCGGCAGGCGGCGCAGGACTACGAGCGCTGGCTCGCCCGCAACCCCGACGCCCGCCCGTGGATCCGCACGGCGACCTGGCAGGTGCCGCTGAACTGGTTCGTGCTGGTCTCGGACGAGGAGCGGCGGTACGACAAGGGGACCGCCGACGTGCCGCCGGTGCTGCGCTACCGCACCCCGATGGTGCAGGCCCGGCGGCGGGTGGCGCGGGCGCTGCGCACCCTGCGGGACACCGTCGAGGAGGGCCCGCTGGTCGACGGCGTGGTGGACGTCGGCCGGTGGCTGGAGGAGTTCCACCCGCGCTCGCTGGTGGAGCTGGACTACGGCGGGCTGGTGCACGTGCTGCCGGCGGGCGAGCTGGAGGGCGACCACTCGGCGGCGGACGTGGCGGCCGGCATCGAGGCGCTGCGCCAGGGCGACGGGACGGCCGCCGGAGAGGCGTACGGGCGGCTGGTGGAGCGCTGGCGGGCGGTCAGGGACCGGCGCTCCGCGAACTGAGTGGCGTGCGTCACAGTCAAACCGGCACCGGAAGACGTACGTTCTACCTCGCTTGACCATCTGACGGGACGTTGGACTCGATCTGGACTTTTGTCCCAAGGGTGATGGACTGCACTTACAAGGCCCTTGCCCTGGATGCCGTCCCTCGTGCCAAAATAGGACAAGGAGTCCGGGGAGGACTCCTTCCGTCCCACTATGCTCCACTGTGGCCGGAATCTCAGCATTGCACGCTTTGGGGGGTCCGGTGACTCCTGCACGCCACTGTGACTGATCGTCACAGTGGCGTGACTGTCCGCTATGGCATGGTCCATCGGCATCCGTCGCTGATGAACACCTGGGAGGGCAATTCCATCGGTTTGGCCGACGCGGCTGGACAGATGGTGTAGTTGTAGTGCCGAGGACAAGCCGTTCGTCCTATAACCGACTCGACTCGCGTCCGCCATTTCGGGCAACGCGGGTCAAGGTGCAGAATTTAGAGGAAAGAACCGAGAAGGTTCGGTTCTCCCGAGGAGGCCGCTCATGACCGCTCGCACCCCTGATGCCGAGCCGCTGCTGACCCCCGCTGAGGTCGCCACCATGTTCCGCGTCGACCCCAAGACGGTCACGCGGTGGGCGAAGGCCGGCAAGCTCACGTCTATCCGCACGCTCGGTGGGCACCGCCGCTACCGCGAGGCGGAGGTCCGGGCGCTGCTGGCGGGCATCCCGCAGCAGCGCAGCGAGGCCTGAACAACCGCATAACCGGGCAAGGCGGACGGTCCCCCAACCGTCCGGGGCGCCCGAAACCCTAGCTCCAAGCGACGCGGGTCCTGCCCCAACAGGGCCCCCGCCCAGGCCGAAGAGGACGCCGTAGGCACACGGCACAGGGTGCGTCGTAGATCGCGCTGGACTCCGCCGAGTCCGGCGCGATCTTTTTTGTGCGCAGGTCGAGGGCGGGGGCGGCGTCTGTGAGCGTCCTTGTCGGACTCTGGGGAGGGCTGTCGGAACCGCTGTGTGCGACCTCGGGAGAGGGTGCAATTGCACATATTAAATTGACCCGTTGTAGGGAGGGGGTAAGTTCCCCTGTTTCCCGGACTTGTGCGGTGACTCCCGTCACACGGCAGGGCGCTTGCTGCTCGCGGTCCGTGTGGGTTAAAGGGAGGCGCCGGTGCCAGGGTCCCACGCCCGTACGGGTGTTGGGCCCGGCGGGGTCACGCGCGGCGGCGTCCGTCGCCCTCGGCGGTCTCCCGCTCGCCCTCCCGGCCCCGCGGGCCGGCGGCCATCGCCAGCCGCAGCAGGCGGTGGCAGACGGGACAGTGGCGGGTGAGGTGACGGTAGGACGAGGCGGCCGACAGATGGGCTCTCAGGAGCGCCCGGGTCTCGTGCCTGACCGACGCCGCCATACGCCACCTCCAGGGGCCGCACAGGAGGAACGGGCCCTGCTCCCTGGGTACCGGCGGGAAGACACCCCGTCAAGGCCGCACGCCGACCCGGCACAAACGAAAGGGCCCCCTCTCGGGGGCCCTTCACGATGCGGTCCTGACGGGATTTGAACCCGCGGCCTCCACCTTGACAGGGTGGCGAGCACTCCAAACTGCTCCACAGGACCTTGCTCGCGGCGCTTGTTCGTGCGTTGCGCTGCGAGAAGGACTGTACAGGAGGGTGAGGGCCCTGGTCGAACTCACCCTCCGTACCCGGGCGGCTACGGGGCCGCCGCGTCGATCGCCTTCACGATCCGCTTGTCCGAGACCGGGTACGCCGTGCCCAGCGCGTGGGCGAAATAGCTGACCCGCAGCTCCTCGATCATCCAGCGGATGTCCAGCACCTGCTGCGGCACCGGGCGGCCCCGGGGAAGCTGCTCCAGCAGCCAGGCGTACTCGTCCTGCATCTCGTGCACCTTCTCCATGCGCGTGGTGTCCCGCTGCACGTTGGCCGGCATCTGCTGCAGACGCCGGTCGGCGGCCACCAGATAGCGCATCAGGTCGGGCAGCCGCCGTATGCCCGCCCAGGTGACGAAGCCGGGCTTCACGAGGGCGTCCAGCTGCTTGCGGACGTCCGTCAGGCTGGCGAGCAGGGCGGGGCTGTGTACGGCCTTCAGGCGCCGCTCACAGGCCTGCCAGGCGGCCAGCACCTGCTGCACCTGGGCGACCGTGCGGACCGTGGTGTCCACGATCTCCGCGCGCACCTTGTCGTACAGCTTCCGGTACGACTCCTCGTCCCACGCCGGGCCGCCGAAGTCCGCGATCAGCTTGTCCGCCGCCGCCATCGCGCAGTCGTCGAACAGGGCCTGGACGGAGCCGTGCGGATTCGCGGACAGGGCCAGCTTCTGCTGGTTCGTCAGCTTCTCGGACGCGAACCTCGCCGGGTTCACCGGGATGTTGCGCAGGATCAGCCGGCGGGTGCCCTTCCACATGGCCTCCGCCTGCTCCGCCTCGGTGTCGAAAAGCCGGACCGAGACCGTGTCGCCGTCGTCCACCAGCGCCGGGTACGCCCGAACCGGCTGTCCGGCCCGGCGGGTCTCGAAGACCCGGTTGAGGGTGCCGATCGTCCAGTCGGTGAGCCCCTTGCGCTCCAGGGCCTCGCCGCCCTCGCGGGACGCGGTCGCCGCCGCGGCCTGGGACAGGGCTTTGCGCGCCTTCGGCTTGAGCCGGAGCTTCAGCGCCTCCAGGTCCTTGTCCTCGGCGAGCCCCCGGCGCCGCTCGTCGACGATCCGGAAGGTGATCTTCAGGTGGTCGGGGACCTTCGCCCAGTCGAAGTCGTCCGCCTCGAACGGCACGCCGACCATCCGCTTCAGCTCGCGGGCCATGGTGACGGTCAGCGGCTCCTGGAGGGGCACCGCCCGTTCCAGGAACGCCTTGGCGTAGTTCGGCGCCGGTACGTAGTTGCGGCGGATCGGCTTGGGCAGCGAGCGGATCAGCTCCGTCACCACCTCCTCGCGCAGGCCCGGGATCTGCCAGTCGAAACCCTCGTCCGTGACCTGGTTGAGGACCTGGAGCGGGATGTGCACGGTCACGCCGTCGGCGTCCGCGCCCGGCTCGAACTGGTAGGTGACCCTGAACTTCAGGTTGCCCTGGCGCCAGGTGTCCGGGTAGTCGGCCTTGGTGACCGCCTCCGCGGACTCCCGGATGAGCATCTCCCGCTCGAAGTCCAGGAAGTCGGGCTGCTCGTGGCGTTTGTGCTTCCACCAGGAGTCGAAGTGGGCGCCGGAGACGACGTGTTCGGGCACCCGCTGGTCGTAGAAGTCGAAGAGCGTGTCGTCGTCGACCACGATGTCCCGGCGCCGGGCGCGGTGCTCCAGCTCCTCGACCTCGCTGAGCAGCCTGCGGTTGTCGGCGAAGAACTTGTGGTGCGTGCGCCAGTCGCCCTCCACCAGCGCGTTGCGGATGAACAGCTCGCGGGAGACCTCGGGGTCGATCCGGCCGTAGTTCACCTTGCGCTGGGCGACGATCGGGACGCCGTACAGCGTGACCTTCTCGTAGGCCATCACGGCCGCCTGGTCCTTCTCCCAGTGCGGTTCGCTGTACGTGCGCTTCAGCAGGTGTCCGGCGAGGGGTTCGACCCACTCGGGCTCGATCTTGGCGTTGACCCGGGCCCAGAGCCTGGACGTCTCCACCAGCTCGGCCGACATCAGGAACCTGGGCTGCTTCTTGAACAGCGCCGAGCCCGGGAAGATCGCGAACTTGGCGTTGCGGGCGCCCAGGTACTCGTTCTTGTTGCCGTCCTTGACGTCCTTCATCCCGATGTGGGACAGCAGGCCGGCCAGGAGGGAGACGTGGACGCGGTCGGCCGGGGCGTCCTCCTCGTTCAGGTGGATGCCCAGCTGCTTGGCGACCGTGCGCAGCTGGGTGTAGATGTCCTGCCATTCGCGGATGCGCAGGAAGTTCAGGTACTCCTGCTTGCACATCCGGCGGAAGGAGCTGGAGCCGCGCTCCTTCTGCTGTTCGCGGACGTAACGCCACAGGTTCAGATAGGCGAGGAAGTCGCTGGTCTCGTCCTTGAAGCGGGCGTGCTGCTGGTCGGCCTGGGTCTGCTTGTCGGCCGGCCGCTCGCGCGGGTCCTGGATGGACAGCGCGGCGGCGATCACCATGACCTCGCGGACACAGTCGTTCCCGGCGGCCTCCAGGACCATCCGGGCCAGCCGCGGGTCGACCGGCAGCTGGGCCAGCTTGCGGCCGGTGTCGGTGAGCCGCTTGCGGGGGTCCTTCTGGGCCGGGTCCAGCGCGCCCAGCTCCTGGAGCAGCTGCACGCCGTCGCGGATGTTGCGGTGGTCCGGCGGGTCGATGAAGGGGAACTTCTCGATGTCGCCGAGGCCGGCCGCGGTCATCTGGAGGATGACGGAGGCGAGGTTCGTCCGCAGGATCTCCGCGTCCGTGAACTCGGGGCGGGCGAGGAAGTCCTCCTCCGAGTACAGCCGGATGCAGATGCCGTCGGACGTACGGCCGCAGCGGCCCTTGCGCTGGTTGGCGCTGGCCTGGCTGATCGGCTCGATGGGCAGCCGCTGCACCTTGGTGCGGTGGCTGTAGCGGCTGATGCGGGCGAAGCCGGGGTCGATGACGTACTTGATGCCCGGGACGGTGAGGGAGGTCTCGGCGACGTTGGTGGCCAGGACGATCCTGCGCCCGGTGTGCTGCTGGAAGACGCGGTGCTGCTCGGCGTGGGAGAGCCGGGCGTACAGCGGCAGGACCTCGGTGAATCTGTACTTCTTCTTCTCCAGCGCGTCCGCCGTGTCCCGGATCTCCCGCTCACCGGAGAGGAAGACCAGGATGTCGCCGGGCCCCTCGGCCATCAGTTCCTCGACGGCGTCGGTGATGGCGGTGATCTGGTCGCGGTCGGCGTCCTCGGACTCCTCCTCCAGGAGGGGGCGGTAGCGCACCTCCACGGGGTACGTCCGCCCGCTCACCTCGATGATCGGGGCGTCGCCGAAGTGCCGGGAGAAGCGCTCGGGGTCGATGGTCGCCGAGGTGATGACGACCTTCAGGTCCGGGCGCCTGGGCAGCAGCTGGGCCAGGTAGCCCAGCAGGAAGTCGATGTTGAGGGACCGTTCGTGGGCCTCGTCGATGATGATCGTGTCGTAGGCGCGCAGCTCGCGGTCGGTCTGGATCTCGGCGAGCAGGATGCCGTCCGTCATCAGCTTGACGAAGGTGGCTTCCGGGTTCACCTGGTCGGTGAAGCGGACCTTCCAGCCGACGGCCTCGCCCAGCGGGGTCTTCAGCTCCTCCGCGACCCGCTCGGCGACCGTCCGGGCGGCGATCCGGCGCGGCTGGGTGTGCCCGATCATGCCGCGCACGCCCCGGCCCAGCTCCATACAGATCTTGGGGATCTGCGTGGTCTTGCCGGAGCCGGTCTCACCGGCCACGATCACGACCTGGTGGTCGCGGATGGCGTCCGCGATCGCGTCCTTCTTCTGGCTGACCGGCAGTTGCTCGGGGTAGGTGACGGCCGGCACGCGGGAGCGGCGCTCGGCCATCCGGTGGGCGGCGCGGTCGATCTCGGTCTCGATCTCGGCGAGGACGGCGGCGCGCGCCTCCGGCTTGCGGATCTTGCGCGCGCCCTCCAGCCGCCGCCCGATCCGGTGCGCGTCGCGCAGCGACAGCTCGGTCAGGCGGGGGGCGAGGGTGCCGAGGGCGGGGGCGGGATGCGTAGACATACGCGATCCAGGATCTCACCCGGGGCGAAAAACACGCGAACGATTTGACCGGGGGCGGCGGGCGGTCCCGGGCGATCGGGAGGCACCTCGTACGACGGGATGCCAAAGTGACCGTTATGCCCGATTCACGACGCTGGGCGGCATTCCGGGAATCGCCCTTCCTCCCCGCCACGGTCCTCGTCCTCATCCTCGCCGCCGCGGCCGGCCTCTTCGCCGGCTCGTACACGTACGCCATGGCCAACCCGACCCCGCACGGCATCCCGACGGCGGTCACCGGCCACTACGACGAGCCGGCCGCCCGGCGCTTCATCGACGGCATGGAGAAGGCGCTGGCCGCCTCCATGCGGCTGCACGCGTACGGCAGCCGCGAGGACGCGGTACGGGCCGTGGACGAGCAGAAGGTGTTCGCGGTGCTGGACATGCCCGCCGGCGGCCGGACGGTCACCCTGGACGTGTCGGGGGCGTCCGGCGCGACGGTCGCCCAGGTGCTGGGGCAGGCGGCGGAGCAGGTCGGCAAGGCCACCGGGACGGCGGTGGCGGTCCACGACCTCAAGCCGTTGCAGCGGGGCGACCCGCGGGGACTGGCCATCTTCTACATCACCCTGGCCGCCGTGATCATCGGGTTCGTCGGCGCCATCCAGCTCAGCGTGCACGCGCGGGAGCTGAACCCGGCGGAACGGATCGCCTACACCGTCGCCTACTCCGTGCTGGGCGGGTTCACGATCGCCGCGGTGGTCGACTGGTGGCTGGGGGCGGTGCGGCTGCCGTTCGTCGAGTCGTGGGCCATCCTCGCCTACACGATGTTCACCTCCGGCATGGTGTTCACGATGTTCAACACCCTGTTCGGCCGGTGGGCGATGCTGCCGACCTGGGGGCTGATGGTCCTGCTGGGCAACCCGTCGTCCGGCGGTGCCGTCTCCTGGCCGCTGCTGCCGTCCCTGCTCGGCACGATCGGCCGCTGGCTGCCGCCCGGCGCCTCGGTGAACGCCCAGCACACCGCCGTGTACTTCCGGGGCCACCAGCACGCGTTCCCGTTCCTGGTGCTGGCGGGCTGGGCGGTGGTCTCCTGCGCGGTCTTCCTGATCTGGCGCCACCGCCACCCGGGCGGACGCCCGGTGGGACCGGCCGCGGAGGAGGACCGGGGACTCTAGGAGGCGCGCTGGGCGGGCGGGGCCGCCGGGGCCGTCTCGGGCTGCCGGCGGGCCGTGCCCTCGCCCAGGGCGATGGACCTGGCGGTGTTGGAGATGGCCTTGATGCCCAGGTAGGCCGTGGTCATGCTGCTGACGGCGGTGAACGCGGCGGTGAGGATGCCGACGATCACCGCTTTGTCCCCGTCGAGCCGCCATACCCCGACGACCGCCACCAGGGAGATCGCGAGATTGCTGGCGACGACCGCGAACAGCCCGTACCGGGCCCGGATCTTCTCCAGGTCGGTGTCCCGCCCGGCTCTGTCCTCGTTCCGGCTCATGTTCTCTCCCCCCGTTCCCGCGCACCACGCGCGACGAGCCCGAACGTAGCGCCGGGCGGGCGCGGTGCCAAGGCGCGCCCGGCCGGGCGGCTCCCGGACGGGGTCAGGCGTCCTCCGGGCCGCCGTGGCCGTCCGGGCCGTCGGTGAGGAGGGCGGTGACGGCCCGGGGTGACCAGTGTCCGTCCGCGCCGGGGCAGGAGGCGACGTAGGAGGCGACCGCGTCGGTGTCCCACGCGCCGGCGGAGAGCAGGCCCGCGGCCAGGAAGCGGACGTAGGCGGCGGAGGGCGCGACCCACGGCACGTCGTTCATCCCCCACGGCGCCGTGAAGGTGAGCACCGGCAGGCCCTCCACCTGGCCGGCGCAGACGAGCGTCTCGTAGCGGCCCTCGCCCAGCACGGCACGCCCCCGGGCGAGGACGTCCGCCAGGTCGAGGTCCACGCCCGGCGCCCGGTACATCTCCTGGGCGGCGATGTCGGCGAACTGGCCGGTGGTCACCAGATGCGCCCGGGCCAGCACCCGCCCGTCCGCCTCCGGGTCGTAGAAGGCGCGCCCGCCGCCCCATACGGAGGATTCGGTGGCGAAGTACATCGCGCCGGTCAGCTCCACCGGCAGCGACCGGGCCGGCATGGCGGGGTCGCGGCAGCCCGGGTACTCCCGGCCCGCACCGGGCGGACGCCCGCCCCGGATATAGGCGGCGAGCCGGCCCAGATGGGTGTTCGAGCCGTACGAGGTGTACCAGACCCGCTCGGGATACCGGTCGAGCGGCGGCGTGGGGTCGATGCTCGGTAAGGCCTTCACGAGGGGCTGCTCCGTCGACATACGGGGTGGTGGTGCCGGCACGGACGAGCGTAGGGACGAAGAGATCCCGGCCGGCGCGGAAGGTACGCGTTGGGTCAGAGCCTCGATGACACAGCCGAAGGGGCGCTACCGGGCGATTGTGGAGCGCTGATGACTTGCGGTTGTCTCGTGCAGTGGCTTCCAGGGGGCGACCTCCCTGCGTTTCGATCTCCCGCGCACGCAGAAGAAGTGCTGGACACACCCCGCGATGGCAGTGACTCGCCCCATCCGTCGGCTCCTGTCCGTTGTCGCTCCCGACCCGGTTCCCCAGGCCGGACCTCGCCCGGGACGAGCGAGGCGTCCAGGCACGACAGAGCCGATTCACCAGCAACCTAGCGCGCACTCCGGCGTGAACGGGGGCCAGCGACAAATCGCCACCGTTCGCAGGAGCAGCCAGATGAAGGGCCGGCGTCGCCCTCCCCTGAGACGGGTCGGCGTACCAGTGGGCGCGGGCAAAAAAATAAGCCCCTCTCTGCTAGCGCCAGAGAGGGGCTTACGCCCTGGTAGGGCGGCTGTGGCTGGGGCCGGGGTCGAACCGGCGACCTTCCGCTTTTCAGGCGGACGCTCGTACCAACTGAGCTACCCAGCCACGGTGTTTCACGTGAAACACCAGCGGTCCTGACGGGATTTGAACCCGCGGCCTCCACCTTGACAGGGTGGCGAGCACTCCAAACTGCTCCACAGGACCAAGCGTGTGTGCAACAGTGTCGCACACGGTAATGCGTGCCCCCAACGGGATTCGAACCCGTGCTACCGCCTTGAAAGGGCGGCGTCCTAGGCCGCTAGACGATGAGGGCTATCGGCCCGCCTGGGCGCTTCTCAGCGCGTCGGGGACGTGAGAAGCATATGGGATGGCGGGGGGTATCGCCAAAACGGTTTACGGAGAGGCACTGGAGGAGGCGGGAGAAGGGGAACGCGAGGCGCCGGTGGCGCCGGGCTGGTTCTCGTCCACCAGGTGGCGGCTGACCTCGGCCGTCGTCAGGCCCAGACCGCCCAGCTCGATCGCGTCCCAGGCCTGGAGCCGGCGGCTGTCCCGGTCGAAGTAGAGGATCGAGGCCTCGATCGGAGCGGGACGGTGGTGCTCCACGGCCCGCAGCCCGCTGCCGCCGGTCGAGCCCTCCCTCCGCAGCCGGGTGCCGTACGGCAGCATCCGCGTCCCCTCGTGGTGCAGATGCCCGCAGAGCACCAGCGGCACCAAGCCGTCCGTCTCCTCGGCGGCCGTCGGCTCGTGCGCCACCGCCACGTCCACGGGGGTCCCGGCCGCCTGCTGGTCGCGCAGGGCGCTGGCCAGCCGGGCGCCCGCCAGCCGCTCGGCCGCCTCGCCGCCGGGCACCGCCGAGCGGTCGGGGGTGAACTGCGGATCACCGGTGCCCGCGAAGCGCAGGCCGGCCACCGTCACGGCCCGGCCCTCGTCCAGCACGCGCACGTTCCTCATGCGCTCCAGGTAGCGCTGGGTGGTCCGGGAGTCGTGGTTGCCGCGCACCCACACGTACGGCACGCCCAGCTCCCGGACCGGGTCCAGGAAGCCGTTCTCCGCCGCCGTGCCGTGATCCATCGTGTCCCCGGAGTCGACGATCACGTTCACCTGGTACTGCTTCACCAGCGAGCCGATGATCTTCCAGCTCGCCGGGTTGAGATGGATGTCCGACACATGCAGGACCCGGATGGTGGACGGGTCCGGACGGTAGGCCGGAAGGGTGGAGGCGGCGTCGTACAGCTTCGTCACGTTCGTCACCAGGCGGGCCAGCTCCTTCTGGTAGACGTCGAACTCCGTGACGATGCTGCGGGCGTTGCCGACCACGGACGGCGCCGAGGCGAGCAGCCCGGAGAACCTCGGCTCCAGGACCGACTTCGGGTTCCAGGTGGCGTACGCCGACGCCCCCGAGGCGGCCAGCAGCACCAGGGCCAGCCCGCCGGCCGCCAGGGCCCGGCGCGGGCGGCGGAAGACGGCGAGACCGAGGGCGGTGGCCCCGGACACCACGGCGGCGCAGGACCGTACGGCCAGGTCGAGCGTGCCGTGCTCGACGTCCCGCACGATCTCGTCCTGGAGCCCGGAGATCCGCTCCGGATGGTCGACCAGCGCCTGGGAGCGCGGCGGGTCCAGCCGGTCGACGGTCACGTCCAGCCGGACCGGGGCCACATGGCTGTCCAGGGCGAGCGAGCCCAGCGGGGACACGTCGATCCTCGTGCCGCCGGTGAGGGAGGGCCGTAGCGCCATCGTCGTGTCCATCGGGCCGACCGGGACCCGGACGGTGCCGACGACCAGCAGGCCCAGCCAGGCACCGGCGAGCACCACGGCGGCCAGGCCGAGGGCGCGCGCCCAGGGGCGGGGGCGGGCGGTGAGTCCGGGACGGGGGAGCGGGCGGGGTCGTACGCGGTGTGGCATCCGGTGGCGCATGGTGCTCAGGGCTGCGAGGGGGACGCGGGCCATTGGTGCCGTATTCCCACGTCAAGGGGTGGATATGCGGCGCCGTTCGCGGACAATGGCCGTGTGCTGGAGATGACGCGCGAGGAGTTCGAGGAACTGGTCGCCGAGGCGCTGGACCGGATTCCGCCGGAGCTGACGCGGCTGATGGACAACGTCGCGGTGTTCGTCGAGGACGAACCGCCCGCCGACGATCCCGAGCTGCTCGGGCTCTACGAGGGGACACCGCTGACCGAGCGGGGCGAGTGGTACGCGGGGGTGCTGCCGGACCGGATCACCGTCTACCGCGGGCCGACGCTCAGGATGTGCGCCAGCCGCGAGGACGTGATCGCGGAGACCGAGGTGACGGTGGTGCACGAGGTCGCCCACCACTTCGGCATCGACGACAACCGGCTGCACGCCCTCGGGTACGGGTGAGGGGGACGCCCGCGCCGGGTGACCGGGCGCGCCGAGCGCGGGTGCGCGGGGCGCCCGGTGCGGGTGAACGCGGTGCGGTGGGTGCCGCCGTGCGCCCCGGGCGTACGCGTGTCCTCTTGTGGGCGGCGGGAGTTGGGGAGGTTGACTCCGTCCCTCGCCCCCGGAGGTGGCCGCCGTGCGCCCCTTGCCCGTACCCGTCCGTCTGGCCGTGACGGTCCTGGCGGTCACCGCCGCCGCCGGCTGTGTGAACGTGGGCGACGACGCGGGCCGGGCCCGCCCCTCCCACTCGGCGGGGCAGCCCGGCGGCGAGGCGCCCGACGGCGGCCCGGCCCAGGGCGTGGGCGGCCCCGTCGAGGCGGGCGGGACCGGTGCCGGCAAGCACGGGCACGGCGGCAAGGCGAAGCCGGGGGCGTCCGGCTCCGCGTCGCCCACCCCGTCCGGCGAGGACAGCGCCTCGGGCGGACCGGAGGAGCCGGGAAAGCCGCGGAAGCCCGGGAAACAGGGCGAGCCGGAGGAGCCCGGGAAGACCGAGGCGCCCGGCGGCGGCCCGGCCCCCACCAAGGCGCCGCCCACGCCCCCGGCCAGCTCCGCCCCGCCCGCACCGCCGGCCACCACCGAGCCGCCGCCCGCCACGGAACCGCCGTCGGCCGAGCCCTCCTCGTCGGCACACGAGGAGACCGGGCCGCAGTTGGTCCAGCGGGAACCGGCGCCCGCGGCGGGCGTGCCGGTGTGAGCCCGCCACCCCGCCGCGCCGGCCCGCCGGTGCCGACAGGCGCGGTGTGACGTGGGTCAATGCCACGCGGTTTGCCTTCAGGGGTGGTAGGTGCGTATGGTGGTAGATCGTTTGATCCCATTTGCCCGGCGCCACCACAGAGCGCGCCGTGTGGCGCGTACTCTCCTTTGCCGTGGCGGACCGCATCGAGGCGGTCGTGAGCGAATCACGGAGTTGACGGGCGCGTGCCGACGAGACTCCGGAAGGTTTCGCATTCGCATGTCCGTGTCCAGTACTGACCAGATCGTCATGTCCGAGAACGAGAACGAGAACGAACTCGACGTGACGAACGAGGTCACCGAGGCCCCCGAGGCCGCTGACACCACCCCCCAGACCACCTTCGCCGACCTCGGCCTCCCCGAGGGCATCGTGCGCAAGCTCGCGCAGAACGGCGTGACGACCCCCTTCCCGATCCAGGCCGCGACCATCCCGGACGCCCTGGACGGCAAGGACATCCTCGGCCGTGGCCGCACCGGCTCCGGCAAGACCCTCTCCTTCGGTCTGCCGACCCTGGCCCTGCTGGCCGAGGGCCGCACCGAGAAGAAGCGGCCCCGCGCCGTCATCCTCACCCCGACCCGCGAGCTGGCCATGCAGGTCGCCGACGCCCTCCAGCCGTACGGCGACGTCCTCGGCCTGAAGATGAAGGTCGTCTGCGGCGGCACCTCCATGGGTAACCAGATCTACGCCCTGGAGCGCGGCGTCGACGTCCTCGTCGCCACCCCGGGCCGGCTGCGCGACATCATCAACCGGGGCGCCTGCTCCCTGGAGGACGTGCGGATCGCCGTCCTGGACGAGGCCGACCAGATGTCCGACCTGGGCTTCCTGCCCGAGGTCACCGAGCTGCTCGACCAGGTCCCGGCCGGCGGCCAGCGCATGCTCTTCTCCGCCACCATGGAGAACGAGATCAAGACCCTGGTCGACCGCTACCTGAACGAGCCCGTCCTGCACGAGGTGGACGCGGCCCAGGGCGCGGTGACGACCATGTCGCACCACATCCTCATCGTGAAGCCCAAGGACAAGGCGCCGGTCACCGCCGCGATCGCCTCCCGCAAGGGCCGCACGATCATCTTCGTCCGCACCCAGCTGGGCGCCGACCGCGTCGCCGAGCAGCTGCGCGACGCCGGCGTGAAGGCCGACGCGCTGCACGGCGGCATGACGCAGGGCGCCCGTACCCGCACCCTGGCGGACTTCAAGGACGGGTACGTGAACGTGCTCGTCGCCACCGACGTCGCCGCCCGCGGCATCCACGTCGACGGCATCGACCTGGTCCTGAACGTGGACCCGGCCGGCGACCACAAGGACTACCTGCACCGGGCCGGCCGTACCGCCCGCGCGGGCCGTACCGGCACGGTCGTCTCGCTCTCCCTGCCGCACCAGCGGCGCCAGATCTTCCGCCTGATGGAGGACGCCGGCGTCGACGCGGCCCGCCACATCATCCAGGGCGGCGCCGCCTTCGACCCGGAGGTCGCCGAGATCACCGGCGCCCGCTCCATGACCGAGGTCCAAGCCGAGTCCGCCGCCAACGCGGCCCAGCAGGCCGAGCGCGAGGTCGCCCAGCTCACCAAGCAGCTGGAGCGCGCCCAGCGCCGCGCGACCGAGCTGCGCGAGGAGGCCGACCGCCTGGTGGCCCGGGCCGCCCGCGAGCGCGGCGAGGACCCGGAGGCGGCGGTCGCCGAGGCCCAGGCGACGGCGGCGGCGGAGCAGCCGGCCGTGGCCGAGGAGCCGAAGGAGCGCGAGACCGAGCGCGAGGAGCGCCCGGCGGCGGCGCCGTACGAGCGCCGGGAGCGGCGCGGCTTCGAGCGTCGTGACGAGCGTCGCGACGACCGGGGTGACCGCCGTCCGTTCGACCGGGACCGTGACCGGGACCGTGGTTTCGAGCGTCGTGACGACCGTGGCGGCCGTGGCTTCGACCGTCGCGACGACCGTCGTGACGACCGGGGCGACCGCCGTCCCTTCGAGCGCCGTGACGACCGCGGTGGCCGTGGTTTCGAGCGTCGTGACGACCGCGGTGGCCGTGGCTTCGAGCGTCGTGACGACCGGGGTGACCGGGGTGACCGCCGTCCGTTCGACCGGGACCGTGACCGGGACCGTGGTTTCGAGCGTCGTGACGACCGTGGCGGCCGTGGCTTCGAGCGCCGCGACGACCGTCGTGACGACCGGGGCGGCTTCCGCCGTGACGACCGGCCGGGCTTCCGCCGTGACGAGCGGGGCGGCCACCGGGGCAGCGACCGTCCGTTCAACCGCGACCGCCGTGACGACCGCCCGGGCTTCCGCTCCGGCGGCCACGACCGCCCCTACGGCCGTCGTGACGACCACCGCGGCACCGGCGGCTCCTTCGGCCGCCGCGAGGACAAGCCGCGCTGGAAGCGCAACGGCTGACACCCCGTGAGGTGAGGGAAGGGCCCGTACGACACCGGTCGTACGGGCCCTTCCGCATTCCCGCCCAGTGGCGCATATCACACGGAGGGGCAGGGAATTGCTGGGGACATGGCAGACGACGCGCGCGTGACCGGACAGCGGGCGGTGCCCGGCCCGTCGGACGAGGAGCGGCTGGCCCAGCTCGGTTACACCCAGGTCCTCGCCCGCCGGATGTCGGCGTTCTCCAACTACGCCGTCTCCTTCACGATCATCTCGGTCCTCTCCGGCTGTCTGACCCTGTACCTCTTCGGCATGACCACGGGCGGCCCCGCGGTGATCACCTGGGGCTGGGCCGGGGTCGGCCTGATGACCCTGTTCGTGGGCCTGTCGATGGCCGAGATCTGCTCGGCGTACCCGACGTCGGCGGGGCTGTACTTCTGGGCCCACCGGCTGGCGCCCGCGCGTTCGGCGGCGGCCTGGGCGTGGTTCACGGGCTGGTTCAACGTGCTGGGCCAGGTGGCGGTGACCGCGGGCATCGACTTCGGCGCGGCCTCCTTCCTGGGGGCGTACCTGAACCTCCAGACCGGGTTCACGGTGACCCCGGGCCGCACGGTGGCGCTGTTCGCGGCGATCCTCGTCCTGCACGGCCTGCTGAACACCTTCGGCGTCCGGATCGTGGCGTTCCTGAACGGTGTGAGCGTGTGGTGGCACGTCCTCGGGGTCGCGCTCATCACCGGCGCGCTGGCACTGGTCCCCGACCACCACCAACCGGCGTCCTTCGTCTTCACGCGCTTCGTCAACGAGACGGGCTGGGGCAGCGGCCCGTACGTCGTCCTGCTGGGGCTGCTGATGGCCCAGTACACCTTCACCGGCTACGACGCCTCCGCCCACATGACCGAGGAGACCCGCGACGCCGCCACGGCGGGCCCGAAGGGCATCGTCCGCTCCATCTGGACGTCCTGGATCGCCGGTTTCGTGCTCCTGCTGGGCTTCACCTTCGCCATCCAGTCCTACGGCGCGGAACTCGCCTCCCCCACCGGCGCCCCGCCCGCCCAGATCCTCCTGGACGCGCTCGGCGCCACGGCCGGCAAGCTGCTCCTGCTGGTGGTGATCGGCGCCCAGCTGTTCTGCGGCATGGCCTCCGTCACCGCCAACAGCCGCATGATCTACGCCTTTTCCCGGGACGGCGCGCTGCCGTTCTCCCGCCTCTGGCACACGGTCTCCCCGCGCACCCGCACTCCCGTGGCGGCGGTCTGGCTGGCCGCGCTCGGCGCGCTGGTCCTCGGTCTGCCCTACCTGATCAACACGACGGCGTACGCGGCGGTGACGTCGATCGCGGTCATCGGCCTGTACATCGCCTACGTCATCCCCACCTTCCTGCGGGTCCGCAGGGGCGCCGCGTTCGACCGCGGCCCCTGGCACCTGGGCCGCTGGTCCGGGGTGATCGGCGTGGTCTCGGTGACCTGGGTACTGGTGATCACGGTCCTGTTCATGCTGCCGCAGGTCTCCCCGGTCACCTGGAAGACCTTCAACTACGCCCCGGTGGCGGTCCTGGCCGTCCTCGGCTTCGCCACGGCCTGGTGGCTGGCCTCGGCCCGCCGCTGGTTCCTGACGCCCGGCTCCGCCGTCCCCCCGGCCGAAAAGTGACCCCCGCCCCCGCCCCCGGCACCCGTGACGCGGCCGTGACCCCGATACCCGATCGGCGACACGGCCCCGTCCGGCTATGCTCGGACAAGCAACATCGCCTGGGCCCTTAGCTCAATTGGCAGAGCAGTGGACTTTTAATCCATTGGTTGTGGGTTCGAGTCCCACAGGGCCTACGGCTGCGGGGGAGGGGTTACCCCCTCTGACCTGCTGGGTAGCGCCCGGGTCGGCTTCGGTCGGCTCGGGCGCTGTCCCGTTTTCCGGCTCTTGCGTGAGTGGTCCGTGAGCGGATGCGCCTTAGTCCTGCGGATCGGCCGGGATCGAGGCGGACGGTTCGGCAGTCGCCGGAGGAGACCTGGTGATCAGTTTCCGCCTTCTCGGCGATCTCACGGTCCAGCTCGGGGAGCAGGCACCTGTCAGGCGTCGCCCCAGTCTGTGCGTTCCTTCTCCCGGAGGGCCGTCGTACGGGTCCCAGCCGTCCACCACGATCTCCTTGGCGGGAAAGATGAGGCCGGCGTCGGGGATCGATCTCGTGCCAGTCCTGGCCGACCGCCTCGCCGCGACGTAGACCTCGGGTACCCATGAGGTGGAAGGACACGTACAGGCGGTCGCCCTTGGTCGCAACGAGGAAGCTTGGGCCGCTGGGCCGTGAGCAGCCTCCGCTCGGCTCCTACGGGGCGGCCTGGCTTACGGCTTGCAGCGGGCGATCTACTCGTGGCGGGCCTCGTTCTTGGCCTCGATGACCTCTTGTCGTCGGCTGTCCCGTCGAACCTTTCCACCAAGCGGCCGACGCTGAGGCTGTCACGGAGGGCCAGGCATGTCATCAGCCGGCGCCGGGTCTCCGCGACGGTTGCGACCTCCTCCAGCAGGCCGTCGAGGCCGGCCTGAGCCGTTTTCAGGGAGTCGTAACCGGCGCGGCTGAAGGAGCGGCGGGTGCCGTCTTCGCGGGGCGGGAGCTCCTGGCGTATGGAGTACGAGCCGTGCTTGCGGCTGGAGAGCTCGGGGTACTTCTTGCCGAGCGGCTTGCCGGTGTGGGATTCGCGGCAGTCGGCTCGGGCGAGTACGGCTTCCTCGCGTTCTGCCTGGTTGGGTGCAGACCGTTGCTGCCGGATCGTGGCTGATGACTCCGAACTTCCAGGACCTGTCGCCCCGCTCGTAGATGCCAGGCCTGCGCCACACGAGCGGTCTGTAGGTGTCGTCGGCGCGGCGGTTGAACAGCGCGGGGACGTTCAGCCCGGAGGACACCAAGCTATACGAACCGTGCGACGGGCCACTCGTGCAGGGGAACCTTGCCGGAAAAACCGGGAGTTGGCTGCGAAGCACCGCAGCGGTCGCTACGCTCACACCGTTGACTTGTCTAACCTGAGCGCAGGGGCTCAGGAGCTCCGACGTGTGGACACCGGCCACAAGCGTCGTCTCGCGGGTGTATGTGCACCCACTCTGTGACAGCAGTGCAGCAGGCAGAATTTTTTGGCGTCCAACTCAAACGTCGACCGGTGCGGCGAACGAGGTATTGGCATGCCGAATTCTGCAAAAAAGCGAGCTGCACATGCACGCAAAGCATTTTCTGGTGAAATTTACGAAGCTGCGCTTGCTGGGATTTCCAACGACCGCACTCATGGGTTGGATTCTTGCGCTCCGGGGCAGCGGAAGATGAACGCTTTGCTGGCTCTTGGACTGTTTAACCGTGGCGAAGATGGTGCGCCTCCCGCGAAGTGGTTGCTGAGCACCCTCACCTGGTATACGATCACAGTTTCGCCTCGTTGGAATCAGCTGGTATTCATCAGTGATGCCCCGGATAACGTCACCAAGTATCTGGTACCGCATGGTGAAAGCACCCCAAGGCTTCCCGGGATGCGATTGCGTGCCGTGTACGACTACCGGACGTATGCGTTGGAACATGTCCCTACGGGGGCTCAATTGGTGGTCACGAGCAGGCTGGATGGAAAGCTGCAGGGGGTGCGGGAAGGCTCGTACTTCGATTTTCGCACGCTTGATGACCCTTTGGACTCGGCGGAGGAGCGCCAGCTTGCCGACGTGCCTCCCATGGGAGTCACAGCTCAGACTCTATTGGCTGGCATTGCTGTCCGTATGTCCATGGCTGACCCCAAGGGGCGGTGGGCCACTGGGAACTGGTACTGGGACCCGTTGCGGCGTGATGAGGGCAGAGGCCGCGATGGCGACTTGGATCCTCGGCGCAGACTTTGGGGTGCAGGTGATGAATGGGAAGCCCAGTGGACAGGGCTTCCCTATCCGGAAGATGTCGCGGCTGCGCTGGCTGACCCTACGGTTGGTGTTTCTGGGGCAAGGCTCGCGAAAAGCGGCAGGGTGTACGAAGTGATTCTCGGAGATTCGGTCCTTAAGATTCAAATTTAGTGGAGATTTTGAGAACGGGTCCGAAATTCATCTTTGCCCAGAGAGTCTCGACGTGCTTGAAATTCCTCAGGATGCCCTCGTTGAAATGCCGTGGTGGGCCGCGTTCTTCCTGGTCTTTGTACTGGGTTTCGCCCGCGTAATCCTTCCAAAAGAATCACGTGACCTCTACATGTGGTGGATTGCGTTTTGGGAGCATCGCCGGAAGCGTGCAGCTTTGAAAAGGAAGAGATGGGAGCGCCGTCGAGCAGCCGGGCAGAAAAGGAAGGAGGGTCAGGAACAGGCGCCCCCGTCTCATTGAGGGGGTGAGGTCGACCACGTGGATGTGTTAGTAGTGACGGGGAATGTGGCACGCGATACGTGGTCGAGAATGGGGCTGTTTCGACCGAAAGCAGTAGTTTTCAGATGGCGAACGCCATCATGGGTATGGAAGGGGTCATGGTGGAAGGCCAAAGAAGGTCAGAAAATTGTACCTGTGGTCAACGGATCGATGAAGGTGATGCCTTTTGTCGTCAGTGTGGCATGCGCGCATCGATGGTTGGTTCACTGTGCGGGACTTTGAGTCGCCGTGCTGAATTGACGTTCGAGGCTTTGGCTTCCGCGCATCGTAAGGGCTGGCCGTCGAGCGAAGTAACGCATACTGAGGAGAACCTTCGGGCCATCCATCAGGCTCACGGAGACCGCATCGCGATCCATCCTTTCACGAGCGATGAAGAACGCTTGAATGGTGCGGACTGGGAATGGTGGTTTTACTCCGGGAGGTTAGGTTTCGGTATGCGTGTACAAGCGAAGCGTGCAAATCGAAACGGAGGATACGACCTGCGGTATCGACCGGATGGTGAGAGATATCAAAATGATCTGCTGATCGAGGATGCTATTGCGGAGGACTGCCTTCCGGTCTACGTCTTCTATAATCACACCAACTGGCCTCAGAGTCGGCCTGGAAAGCCGTGGGTTGGGTGTACGCATGGACCGTTCGCTGAAGGGCAGTTAGGTTGCACCATCGCGTCAGCTCTAGTTGTCAAGCAGACCTTGCGCGGTTCGCGTGTGAGTTCTCGGTACGTGAAGAGCCGCAGCCGACCGTGGAACCGCATCCTCTGTGACGGGAGCGTGTCAGAGGCGCCAATCCTGGATATCGCCTACCGGAGGGTGCAGCAGCTGCATCGGTCAGCTCTCGTGGAGCTTGAGGAACTGGGGCGTACGGGTGCCTCCCCACCCACAGTCGGACTCCCGGCCTCTCCTGCCCTGCAGCAGTTGAGACCAGTGGTTCGTCCCCAGCGCGTAAGCAGGGCCGACCGGGGAAGTGCCGGTCATGTGCTGGGCCCGCGGGATGATGCAGCGTTCAGCTCGGCGGATCACGCCTTGCACCGGCGGCTGAGGGAGATGGCCGATCGCCCGGTCGGCAGGTTGCCGCAACGGGTGCAAGACATGGTGCATTGCGGTGACGGCCCACCACCTGATGATCGAGTGGCAGGTGCCGTTCTGATCAACCTTGGCTCTGACGGTGGCTGAGCGCCATCCAGGCGAACCGGGCCGACATCACGCAATGCACCCTGACCCGCGGTACGGCGCCCGCGCCGGCTTCGGCCGGCCCGGGCGCCGTTTCGTTTCGGGAACGGGCCGCGCTGGTCACCCCGTCCCGTACGCCCGGAGGAACGCCGATACCCCGCCCCTGATCAGGCGGTCCTGTTCCGCGGTGGGCAGGGGCAGGACGCCGTAGTGGGTGAACTGGGTGATCGTGTGGGAGATCAGGGCCGTGAAGTGGCCCGCCGCCAGGGCCGCGTCGTCGTGCAGGTCGAGCAGGCCGGCGTCCGCCAGGCGGGCCAGTGCCTCGGTGAGCGCGCGGCCGACCGGGGCCGGGCCGGCCTCGTGCCAGGCGGTGAGGACCTCGGGCGGTACGTGGTCGGCCTCCGCGTGGATGTGGCGGACCAGGGCGAAGTGGTACGCGTACTCGGCCATGAGCCGGATGAGGCCGCGGGCCAGGGAGACGAGGTCGCGTTCGAGGTCCTCGGGGCGCGGTGGGTGCTTGGGGTCCAGCGTGGCGCGCAGGCAGGCCAGTTGGGCGTCCCGGACCTCGCCCGACGTCCAGGTGACGACCGCCTGGAAGAGCTGTGCCTTGCCGCCGGGGAAGTGGTTGTAGAGCGTGCGGGTGGAGACCCCGGCCGCGGCGGCGAGCGCGTCGACCGAGGCGCGCGCGTATCCCTCGCGGCCGAAGACCGCGCACGCGGCGTTCGCGATGTCCTGCTGCTTGCGCAGCTTGCGCGGTGACATCTCGCACCGCGCCTCCTCCCGCCGGGCCTCGTCCGTCCCGCCCATTCGCGCCTCCCTGGCTTCCGCGACCGGCCCACTCTAACTGAAGTACAACGACCGTTGTAATTTTTACAACGGTCGTTGTACTTTGCTGCGGGGCGCTCGCCGGGCGCGGTCGCCCGTCATCGCATCGCCCAGAGGGGGACAGCCATGTCCGTCACCGAATCCGTCACCGGGGCCCGCGCCGCCGAGGACTCGCCGCTCCGCGTCGCCGTCATCGTCGGCAGCGTGCGCGAGGGACGTCAGGGCCGCGCGGTCGCCGACTGGTTCCTCGCCACCGCCGCCGCGGCCGCCCCGGACCTCGCCTACGACGTGATCGACCTCGCCGGGGTGGACCTGCCGCTGGTGATGCCGGGCTGGGGCGGTACGCCGGGTCCCGAGGCCGCCGCCGCGCTGCGGGACGTCTCGCCGCGGCTCGCCGCCGCCGACGCGTTCGTGGTCGTCACGCCCGAGTACAACCACAGCTTCCCGGCCGTCCTGAAGAACCTCCTGGACTGGCACGGGCGTGAATGGCAGGCCAAGCCGGCCGGTTTCGTGTCGTACGGCGGTCTCGGCGGCGGTCTGCGCGCGGTCGAGCAGCTCCGCCTGGTCTTCGCCGAACTGCACGCCGTGACCGTGCGCGACTCGGTCAGCCTGCACGGCCCCTGGTCCGGGCTGGGCGCGGACGGGGTCCCGCGCGACGCGGAGGTGTGCGCCGGCGCCGCGGGGGGCATGCTGGCCCAGCTCGCCTGGTGGGCCCGGGCGCTGCGCGCCGCGCGCGCCGAGCAGCCCTACGCGGCCTGAGGGGCGGCGCAGAGATGAGCGTCCCCCGCGCCACGGAGTCCGGTCCGGCCCGCGCCGCCGCGCCCGCCGCGCCGCCCGCCGCCCTCTACCGCGTCGTCACCGTCGTGATCCTCGGCACCGTCATGTCCGTGCTCGACATGACGATCGTCAACGTCGCGATGCGCCACCTCTCGGAGTCCTTCGGGGCCCCGCTGGAGACCATCCAGTGGACCGCGACCGCGTACACGCTCGCGCTCGCCGCGGTCATCCCGGTCGCCGCCTGGGCGATGGCCCGGATCGGCGCCAAGCGCACCTATCTGCTCGCGCTCGGCCTGTTCACGCTGGGTTCGCTGCTCGCCGCCTGCGCCTGGGACGCGGCCGTCCTGATCGCGTTCCGCGCGGTGCAGGGGCTCGGCGGCGGGCTGCTCCAGCCGGTCGGCATGGCGATGGGCATGCGGGTCGCCGACCGGACCCGGCTGGGCCGCGCGATGGCCCTGCTGGGGCTGCCGATCCTGGTCGGCCCGGTCGCCGGCCCGGTGCTCGGCGGGTGGCTGGTCGACGCCGCCTCCTGGCACTGGATCTTCCTGATCAACCTGCCGGTCGGCGCCCTGGCCCTGTTCCTCGCCGCGCGCCTGCTGCCGAAGGACGCCCCGCACACCCCCGGCGCCGGCCGGCCCCGGCTGGACCTCCCCGGTCTGCTGATGCTGTCGCCCGGCCTGGCCCTGCTCCTGTACGGCCTGTCACGCGGCGGCGAGAGCGGGGACTTCACGGCCCCCGGCGCGCTGGTGCCGGCACTCGCCGGTGCCCTGCTCGCCGCGGCCTTCGTACGGCGCGCGCTCACCGTCCGCGCGCCGCTGCTGGACCTGCGGCTGCTGCGAGACCGTACCTTCGCCGCCGGTATCGCCACCCTCGCGCCGTTCACCTGCGGCTACTTCGGCTCGACGCTGCTGGGCCCGCTGTACTGGCAGCAGGAGCGGGGCCTGAGCGCCACGGCGGCCGGGCTGCTCGGCGCGCCGGTCGGGCTGGTGGTCGGCACGACGATGCAGATCGCGGCGCGGCGGGTGGACCGGGTCGCCCCGCGCCGGCTGATCGCGGCGGGCTGCGCGGTGGGCGCGCTCGGCATGGCGCTGCTGGCCTGGCAGACCGGCACGCCCGGGGTTGCGTCGTGGCGGATCGTCGTCGCGGGGGCGGTGATGGGCGTGGGCGCGGGGATGACGCTGATGCCGGCGATGACCACGGCGAGCCGTGCCCTGCCGGCGGACCGGCTGGCCGGGGCGAGCACCGCGCTGAGCATCAACGCCCAGCTGGCCGCGTCGGTCGGTACGGCCCTGCTGTCCGTGCTGCTCGGCGCGGCCGGCCCGGACCCGGACGGCTTCCGGCTCGCCTACGGTGTGGCGGCGGCACTGCTCGCCCTCGCGGTACCGGCCGCGCTCCGCCTCCCGGCCGGGCGGCCGGGCTGAGCCCGGCCGCCCGTCAGCCCGCCGTCAGCTCCGTCAGCTCCGTCAGTTCGGACAGCGGAAGGGAGTGCCGGGTCTGGACGGCCTTGGCGCGCAGGTAGCGGATGTTGTGGGCGGTGGTGAAGACGCCGGTGGGCACCCGGTCCCGGACGGTCACGCCCAGTGCGCGCAACTGCGCAGCCTTGTCGGGGTTGTTGGAGAGCAGGTCCAGCTCCGTGACACCGAGGGCGGCGAGCATCTGGGCGGCGGCCGTGTAGTCGCGGGCGTCCTCCGGGAGGCCGAGGGCGGCGTTCGCCTCGTAGGTGTCGAGCCCGTCGTCCTGGAGGGCGTACGCGTCGAGCTTGTTGTAGAGGCCGATGCCCCGGCCCTCCTGGCGGAGGTACAGCAGGATCCCGCCGCGGCCGGCGATGCGCTCGACCGCCTCGCGCAGCTGCGGACCGCAGTCGCAGCGGGCCGAGCCGAAGACGTCCCCGGTCAGGCACTCGGAGTGCAGCCGCACCAGCGGGACCCGGCCGGGGTCGCCCAGGACGACGGCGAGGTGCTCCCGGCCGTCGGTGAGGCCGTGGAAGGTGACCAGGTCCGCGTCGGCGCGGTAGCCGTCGGCGAAGCGCAGCGGTACCCGGACGCGGGCACGCGGGGTGGCGGCGGGGATGTCGGGCATGCGGATCCCTCTGAGGCGGGTGCTTCAGATTTGAAGCAAGGGTACGGGGGACCCTACCGCATGCTTAAAAATTAAAGCGACGACCCTCGCCGAGCAGCCGGTGCGACACCGGGGCGACGGGGTCAGGAACACGCTGACCGGCGCCGCCAGGGAACGTCGTCCGCCCCCGGCGCGGCCCCCTCTCCCTGCAGCCCGTGCGCGATCCCCGCGCAGATCGCCTCCAGTTGCCCCACCTGCTCCTCGGTGAGCCGGTCGAACAGCAGCGCGCGGACCGTCTCGACGTGCCCGGGCGCCGTACGCTCCAGGACGGCCGTCCCCTCCTCCGTCAGCACCGCGAGCGAGGCGCGCCTGTCCGTGGCGCAGTTCTCCCGGCGCACCAGGCCGTCCCGCTCCAGCCGGTTCACCGCGTACGTCAGCCGGCTCCGGGTGATCTTCAGCGTCTCGGCGAGGTCGGTCATGCGCAGCCGCCGGCCGGGGGCGTCGGAGAGGTTGGCCAGCACCGAGTAGAACAGGTGCGGCATGCCGCCCTCCTGCTGGAGCTGCCGGTCGATCGCGTCCTCCAGGAGGCGGGAGGCGGCCATGTAGGCGCGCCAGGCGCGCTGCTCCTCGGGCGTCAGCCAGCGGGTCGTCATGCCGCCAGTGTAAGTTTGTTTAAAACTTGAACCAAGCCGTCCGTGGTCCGCCTCACCGCCGGCTCCGCCCGCCCGCCCCGGAGGAAAGAGCGCCGATGCCCCTGCCGTACGTGTTGCTGTCCGCCGCCGTCTCCCTCGACGGCTGCCTGGACGACACCGGTCCCGAACGGCTGCTGCTGTCCGGCCCGGCCGACTTCGACCGGGTCGACGGGGTCCGGGCCGGTGCCGACGCCGTCCTGGTCGGCGCCGGCACGATCCGCGCCGACAACCCCCGCCTGCTGGTCCGCTCGGCCGAGCGGCGCGCGGCCCGGCGTGCGGAGGGCCGCCCGGAGCACCCGCTGAAGGTCGCCGTCACCGGCTCAGGCGATCTCGACCCGGCGGCGCGGTTCTGGCACACCGGCGGCGACAAGCTCGTCTGTACGACCGACCAGGGCGCCGTACGGGCCACCCGCCTCCTCGGGGACACCGCCGACGTCGTCCCGCTCGGTCCCGCCCTGGACTGGCGGGTCCTGCTGGAGCACCTGTACGACGCGCGCGGGGTGCGGCGCCTGTTGGTCGAGGGCGGCGGCACGGTGCACACCCAGCTTCTCCAGCAGGGCCTGGCCGACGAGCTCCAGCTCGTCCTCGCCCCGCTGCTGGTCGGTGACCCGGCGGCCCCGCGGCTGTTCGGCCCGGGCGCCTACCCGGGCGGACGGCTGCGGCTGCTGGACACCCGCCGGATCGAGGACGTCGTCCTGATGCGCTACGCGCCCACGGCTCCCGGGACCGGTACGGCCGCCACCGCCGCCGACCGCCACTGGCTGCGCACCGCCTGTGAACTGGCGGCCCTGTGCCCGCCCTCGCGGACGGCGTTCAGCGTGGGTGCGGTCGTGGTCGCCGCCGACGGCACGGAGCTGGCCCGGGGGTACTCGCGCGAGGGCGGCGACCCGGTGGTGCACGCGGAGGAGGCGGCGCTCGCGAAGACCGGCCCGGACGACCCGCGGCTGCCCGGCGCCACGGTGTACTCCAGCCTGGAGCCGTGCGCCCGCCGCGCCTCCCGGCCGGCGCCCTGTGCGGAGCTGATCCTGCGGGCGGGGGTGCGCCGGGTGGTCACCGCCTGGCGGGAGCCCGACACCTTCGTGGCGGCGGCGGACGGCACGGGGGTGCTGACGGCGGCGGGCGCCCGGGTCGTCGTCCTGCCGGAGCTGGAGGACCTCGCGAAGGCGCCGAACGGGCATCTGCCGGGCTGAGCCGGACCGGGCGCCCGGGGCACCGGGGCACCGGGGGCACCGGGGGCGCACATACACCCAGGGCCCGGAATCCTTGGGATTCCGGGCCCTGGGCCTTCAGTAGCGGGGACAGGATTTGAACCTGCGACCTCTGGGTTATGAGCCCAGCGAGCTACCGAGCTGCTCCACCCCGCGTCGTTGTGACTCCAGTGTACGTCATCCGCGGGATGGTTCGCACACCGGTTTCGGCGGGCCCCCGGCCGGGCGGGCACAAGAGTCACGCAAGGTGATCGGGTGAGCGCAGTCCGCATAACATCTGAGTCACCATCAAAATCGCGAGTGACTGCTGACCGTTTCTGAGTGTCGATCACTTTGCCCGACTTGACGGGATAGTTGCTGATAACTCCACCGGTAAAAACGTTAATGATCAAGGGGACCGGCTTGGAAAGTGACTGTCAGGTCTATTAACGTTCGATAACGCAGCGCGGTCGTCCCAGCCGTCACAAGAGGCGGCTCCGTGCGCACGCGCCGAATCCCGCGAGGGAACCGGGGAACCACCACTTTGGGGTGAATCACGCGGATACCCGCCGTGTACTCACGCGAGTCCACGACCGGTATACGCGCGTAGGAGACCTTCCTGCTCCGAACCCGTCAGCTAACCCGGTAGGCGGAGGAAGGAAAGGAGCGCGCCCGCGTGGCGTCCAACCGGCCTGGCCCCGAAGCCCCGTCCATACCGGCACAGCCCGAGAGCGAGCCCGAGGTCTTCGGCTTCGGTGCCTACCGTGCCGACGAGGGCCCGTGGGAGGAGTGGAACCCCACCGAGGACTCCGTCGCCCCGGTCCGCGGCCGGCACCGGGTCGCCAAGCAGCGCGGCGGCTTCGCCCGCAGCTCCACCGTCCTCGGCGTCGGTGTCATGGCCGCGGTCGGCGCGGGCGGCATGGCCAGCGCCGACGACGGCAAGGCGCCCGTCTCCCTCTCCATGCCGGACCTGCCCTCGGTCGGCTCCCTCCTCCACGACGGTTCCGACGACGACCGGCCCGCCGAGGCCGCCGCGGCCACCACGCTCGCCACCGTCGCCGTGACCTCCGACACCGGCCAGGACAGCGCCGACGCGGGCGAGGTGCTGCGCAACCGGATCATGGCGCAGGCCGAGCAGCAGCAGGGCCAGGCCGACAGCAAGGCCGCCGCCGCCGCGCTCGCCGCCGCCGAGAAGCAGACCGCCGCGGCCGCCGCCCAGGCCGAGCAGCAGGCCGCCGCCCAGGCCGCCGCCGCCAAGGAGAAGGCGGAGGCCCAGGCGGAGAAGGCGGAAGCCGAGGCGAAGAAGGCGGCGGAGGAGAAGCGGCTGGCCGCGCTGGCCCGGCAGTACGCGCTGCCCACCTCCTCGTACACGATCACCTCGACGTTCGGGCAGGCCGGCTCGATGTGGTCCTCCGGCCACCACACCGGCCTCGACTTCGCCGCCCCCACCGGCACCCTGATCAAGGCCGTGCACAGCGGCACGATCACCGAGGCGGGCTGGGCCGGCGCGTACGGCTACCGCACCGTCCTGACCCTGGACGACGGCACCGAGCTGTGGTTCTGCCACCAGTCCTCGGTCAATGTCACGGCCGGTCAGAAGGTCGCCACCGGTGAGGTCATCGGCCGTGTCGGCGCCACCGGCAACGTCACCGGCCCGCACCTGCACTTCGAGGTCCACCCCGGCGGCTCCCCCACCGGCATCGACCCGATGGCATGGCTGCGCGACAAGGGCCTCACCCCCTGACGACCAGGGGCCTCACCCCTCACGACGAGGGGCCTCACCCCTCACGACGAGGGCCCTCACCCTGACGGCTCATCCCAGGAAAGCGGGAATCCGGCGCCGGCGGCGGGATGCGATCAGCCTCCGCCGGTGTTGGCATGACGTATGACGTCACTTCGTAAGCTCGGCTCCTCCGACCTGGAAGTCTTCCCGCTCTCCCTGGGCGGCAACGTCTTCGGCTGGACCGCCGACGAGCAGACCTCCTTCGCCGTCCTCGACGCCTACACCGCGGCCGGCGGCAACTTCGTCGACACCGCAGACGTGTACTCGGCCTGGGTCGACGGCAACAAGGGCGGCGAGTCCGAGACCATCCTCGGCAAGTGGCTGAAGGCCCGCGGCAACCGCTCCGACGTGGTCGTCGCGACCAAGGTCAGCCAGCACCCCGAGTTCCAGGGCCTGTCCGCCGCCAACATCAAGGCCGCCGCCGACGCCTCGCTGCGCCGCCTGGGCACCGACTACATCGACCTCTACTACACCCACTTCGACCAGCCCGAGGTGCCGGTCGAGGAGATCATCGGCGCGCTGGACGAGCTGGTGAAGGCCGGCAAGGTCCGGCACATCGCCGCCTCCAACATCAGCGCCGAGCGCCTGCGCGCGTCCCTGGAGTTCTCCGACCGCGAGGGCCTCGCCCGCTACGTCGCCGTCCAGCCGCACTACAACCTGGTCTCCCGCGACACCTACGAGGGCCCGCTCCAGGCGGTCGCCGCCGCCGAGGGCCTGTCCGCGGTTCCGTACTTCGCGCTGGCCTCGGGCTTCCTGACCGGCAAGTACCGGCCCGGCGCGACGGTGGACAGCGCCCGCGCCGACCGGGTCCAGGACTACGTGGCCTCCGAGCGCGGGCAGCGGGTGCTGGCCGCCCTGGACGAGGTCGCCGCCGCCCACGAGGCCCCGGTCGCCACGGTCGCCCTGGCCTGGCTGGCCGCCCAGCCGACGGTCACCGCCCCCATCGCCTCCGCCCGCACCCCGGAGCAGCTTCCCGCCCTGCTCGGCGTGGCGGAGCTGAAGCTGACCGACGCGGAGGTCGCGCAGCTGACGGAGGCCTCGGCCTAGTCCGCCGTCACGGCGGCGCGGCCCGGCGGCGCCGTCCGCACGGGTGCCCCGCGGTCAGGTCCGGTACGGGTCGTACGGGGCGTACGTCACCGCCGGGTATCCGTACGGCGCCGCCGGCCGGTACACCGGGGCCGGCGCGGCGGCCCGGCTCGCGTACTCCAGCGCCGGCCGGGCCACGTGCCGCCGCCGCCACAGCTCCTCCAGCAGCTCCCGCTCCCGCACGGTGAAGTCCGCCCCGGCCCTGCCCGCGCGCCCGCGCCACCGCAGGAAGGCGAGCGAGGTGGCGTAGCCCTCGTAGCGGGCCACCTCGCGGGCCGCGGGGCGGCCGTGGTGGTGCCGGGCGTAGTCCCGGGCCATCCGGCGCGCCCGCATCGACCCGAGCGCGAACGGCTCGCCCGGCCCCAGCCACCCGGCCAGCACATACGCCGGGAGCTCCGCCCGCACGGTGCGCAGCTCCCGCTGCCGGGTCCAGACCGCGAGCCAGGTCACCAGCCCGAACGCGGGCACCATGAAGCCGCCGTAGACGGCGAAGAACCCGTACTGACCGAAGGTGGCCGAGCCGTTCCAGAAGGCGTGCATGCCCATCGCGAGCAGCAGTCCGCCCGCCGGCAGCAGGATCCGCCGGACGGGCCGGCGCTCGCCGGACAGCGCGGCGATGCCGAAGCCGATGCCGGTCAGCACGGTGAACAGGGGGTGCGCGAACGGGGACATCACGATGCGCACGAAGAACGTCGCCGCGGTGACGGAGGCGATGCCCCGGTCGCCGGTGAGCTGGTCGGTCCCGAAGGCCGTACCGAGGTAGAGGATGTTCTCGGTGAACGCGAAGCCGGTGGCGGTGGTCCCCGCTATCACCACGCCGTCCACGATCCCGGTGAAGTCGCGTCTGCGGAACAGGAAGACCAGCAGGACGGCGGCGGCCTTCGCGGACTCCTCCACGACCGGCGCTATCACCGTGGCGCCGAGGGTGTCGGCGCTCGCCGGGTCGGCGGTGGAGGTGGCGATCCACTCGGTGGCGAAGCTGTTGGCCACGATGGCGATCAGCGCGGCCGCGCAGGCTCCCCAGGCGAAGGAGAACACCAGGTTCCGCCAGGGGCCCGGCTCCACCCGGTCCAGCCACCGGAAGGCGGCGATCAGCCAGGGCACCGGCAGCACGGCCAGCCCGAGCCCGACGAGGAACCCGTCCGTGCCGGTCTGCCGCCGCACCAGCGCGAGGATGACCAGCCCGGACAGCGCCAGCAGCGTGCTCGGCGCCCCGTACCGCACCCACCTGCGCTGCCACCAGTGCGGGTGGCGGAGCCCGCCCTCGCCGGGGCTCGGGGGGCGGGTCGGGAACGGGGGACTGGTGGCCACGGCATCGACCCTAACGGTGACGGGACGAGGGGCTGATCGGATTATCGGCCTGGACGGCGGGTGGTCCGTGGTCCGTGGCCTTCCGGTCGGCTATCCGTCCTGGCGGTGCGGTACGCGTCGGAACAGCAGGTCGTTCACGACGTGTCCCTTGTCCAGTCCCTGCCCCTCGAAACGGGTCAGCGGCCGGAACTCCGGGCGCGGCGCGAAACCGCCGTCCGGCTGCGTGTTCTCGAAGTCGGGGTGCGCGGTGAGCACGTCCAGCATCTGCTCGGCGTACGGCTCCCAGTCCGTGGCGCAGTGCAGCAGCGCGCCGGGCTTCAGCCGGGTGGCGGCGAGCGTCAGGAACTCCGGCTGGATGAGCCGCCGCTTGTGGTGCCGCTTCTTGGGCCAGGGGTCGGGGAAGTAGACGCGCAGCCCGTCCAGCGCGTCCGGGCGGAGCATCTCCCGCAGCAGGATGATCGCGTCGCCGTTGCCCACCCGGACGTTGGTGAGGCCGCCGCGCTCGGCGAGGCCCAGCAGGTTGCCCTGGCCCGGGGTGTGCACGTCGACGGCGAGGATGTTGGTGTCCGGGTCGCCCGCGGCCATCCGCGCGGTGGCCTCGCCCATCCCGAAGCCGATCTCCAGGACCACGGGGCGGTCGTTGCCGAACAGCTCGGCCGGGTCGATCACCCGCTGTCCGTCGATGTCCAGCCCCCACTGGGGCCACAGCCGCCGCAGGGCGTCGGCCTGTCCGGCCGTCACCCGGCTGCGGCGCGGCTGGAAACTCCGGATCCGCCGCTCGAAGTGCGAACCGGCGGGGTCCGCCTTGGGCCCGCCCGGGAAGCGCGGTTCCCCCTTGGCCCGGACGGGCCGGACGGGGTCACCGGGTGCGGGCGGGGCGGCGGGGGAGTTCAGGGAGTCAGACACAGTAAGCCCAATTTTACGGGTCCGGTTCCGCGGGGCCGGTGGGTCCGGTTCGACGGGTGTGGTGGGTCGGGTGCTGCGGCCTGGTTTCTTCGGGGCTCGTGCCACGGTTCTGGTTCTGTGGGTCCTGTCCTGTCCTGTCCGGTCCGGCTGGTTCTGGTCCGGCTCCGTGGATCTGGTGGGGCCGGGGCGACGGGCACGGTGGGTCCGGTTCCGCGGGCCCGGTCCGGTTCCGCAGGCCCCGGTCTACGCGGCCGGTTCCGCGGGCCCGGTCCGGTCCGGTCCCGCCGGTCCGGTTGCCAGGGGTCGGTTCCGCCGGTCCGGGCGGGTCACTCCGGGGCCCGGAGCATGTCCAGGGCCCGGCGCCCGATCTCGCGGCCGATGGGCAGGGAGGCGGTGGCCGCGGGGGAGGGGGCGTTCAGGACGTGCACGGCCCGCACTCCCTCCCGGATCAGGAAGTCGTCCACCAGCGTTCCGTCCCGCAGCACCGCCTGCGCCCGCACCCCGGCCGGGGCAGGCACCAGGTCCCCGGCGTCCGCACCGGGCAGCAGCCGGCGCACCGCCGCCAGGAACGCCCCCTTGGACACCGAGCGGCGCACCTCGCCCGCCCCGTACCGCCAGTGCCGCCGGGCGATCGTCCACGAGCCGGGCCAGGCCAGGGTGCCGGCCAGCTCCCGGGGCCGTACGACCGTCCAGCCGTACCCCTCGCGGGCCAGCGCCGGCACCGCGTTCGGGCCGATGTGCACGGTGCCGTCGATGCCGCGGGTCAGATGCACGCCGAGGAACGGGAACGCCGGGTCCGGCACCGGATACACCAGGCCCCGCACCAGCTCGGGCCGGGCCAGTTCGTAGTACTCCCCGCGGAACGGCACGATCCGCATCCCGGGGTCGTCGCCGGTCAGCCGCGCCACCTCGTCACAGTGCAGCCCGGCGCAGTTGACCAGCACGCGCGCGCGGACGACGGCCCCGGCCGCGGTGAGCACGGCCACGCCCCGCTCCGGCCGCCGGTCCACCCGGACGACCTCCGCGCCGTACCGGATCTCCGCCCCGGAGGCCCGGGCCAGCTCCCGGGCGACGGCCGCGTAGTCGCACACGCCGGTCGTGCCGACGTGTATCGCGGCCAGGCCGCGCACCTCCGGTTCGTACTCCGCGATCTGCGCCGGGCCCAGCTCCCGCACCGGGATGCCGTTCTCCCGGCCCCGCTGTACGAGCGCGTGCAGCCGGGGCAGCTCGGCGCGCTCGGTGGCGACGATCAGCTTGCCGGTGACGGCGTGGGCGATGCCGTACTCGGCGCAGAACTTCACCATCTCGGCGGCGCCCCGCACCGCGTACCGCGCCTTGAGGGAGCCCGGGCGGTAGTAGATCCCGCTGTGGATGACCCCGCTGTTGCGTCCCGTCTGGTGCCGGGCGGGCCCGTCCTCCTTCTCCAGCACGGTCACCCGTGTGCCCGGCGCCGCCCGCGTGATCGCGTACGCCGTCGACAGCCCGACGATCCCCCCGCCGACCACGAGCACATCACAGTCGTACGCCCCGCCCAGCACCGAGCACCACCTCCACTCCCGATAGTGCACTGCGCCACTGACAGCGGCTTCAAACGCCGGACCCTCGGCGCCCCGCGGCGGACACCGGTGCGGCGCGGCCCTACGCCGGTGCCATCAGCAGCGGCCGGGCTCGCTCCCGCAGCTCCACCACCCGCGGCTCGTCCCCGTACGGCTCCAGCCGGTGCAGCAGGTCCTTCACGTACTCGGTGGTCCGCGCGGACGAGATCCGCCCCGCCACCTCCACGGCCCGCACCCCCTGCTCACAGGCCGCGTCGAGATTCCCCGACTCCAGCTCGGCGACGGCGGAGACGACCAGCCGCAGCCCGTGCGACCGCACGAACTCCTCCGTCGGCTTCGACAGGGCCTGCTCGGTGAAGCGCCGGACCTGCCGGGGCGCCTTCAGATCGCGGTAGCACTCCGCGGCGTCCGCGGCGAACCGGTCGTATCCGTAGAAACCGAGCCAGGAGGGGTCGTTGTCGCCGGGCCGGGACCGTTCCAGCCAGCCCTCCGCCGCCTTGAGCGCCGCGCCGGCCGCCTGGGCGTCGCCCGCGCGCGCGTGTGCCCGCGCCTCGACCAGCCGGAAGAAGCTCATGGTGCGGGCGGTGGCCAGCCCCCGGTTCCGCTCCAGCGCGGCCTGCGCGAGGTCGACGCCCTCGTCGCCGAAGCCCCGGTAGGTGGCCTGCAGCGACATGGAGGCCAGCACGTACCCCCCGAGGGGGACGTCCGCCGCCGCGCGGGCGAGGCGCAGGGCCTGGATGTAGTACCGCTGCGCGGCCTCCTGCTGCCCGGTGTCGAAGGCCATCCAGCCCGCGAGGCGGGTGAGTTCGGCGGAGGCGCCGAACAGGGCGCGGCCCACCTCGTCGGAGTAGGAGCCGAGCAGCAGCGGTGCCGCCTCCACCCGCAGGCACTCCGGCACCATGGAGGAACGCCAGTCCCCGCCGCCGTACTTGGAGTCCCAGCGCCGGGCGTCCTCGGCGGCCTCCCGCAGCTTCTGCACATCGCTGTGGCCGACTTTGAGCGGTGCGCCGGAGCCTTCGGCGGCGCTCGCCTCCCGCGCCACCGAGCTGTCGGCGGGGGTTATCAGCCAGCGCGAGGCGGGCGTTGCGTATGCGCTCACTGCGAACGATCCGGCGAGGGACTGCCAGATGCCGCCGGAGCCGGCCCGGCGGCCGGCCAGGTCGAGGCGGTACAGCTCGGTCGCCGACTTCACCGCCTGCGCCACGTCCCGGGGGAAGGCGAGGCCCACCTCCGGCGCGGGATCCGCGTCGGCCAGGCCGATCTCGTGCAGCGGGACCGGGCGGCCGAGCTTCTGGCCGATGGCGGCGGCGATCAGATGCGGCGCCGCACCCTGCGGAACCATGCCCTTCGACACCCAGCGCGCCACGGACGTCTTGTCGTAGCGAAGCGTCAGACCGCGCTGGGCGCCAAGGTCGTTGACGCGCCGGGCGAGTCCGGCGTTGCTGATTCCCGCGAGGGCGAGAACGGCGCCGAGCTTTTCGTTCGGCCCGCGTTGCTCCCTGGACATGCGCCACCCCTCGACACAGACGGCTGCCGCGCTGGCATAACCGTGCGGCATTCGTAAACCCAGCGTAGTTCGCCGCATCCCAAGCGTTAAGGGGCAATGTTCCGGATGGCGGGATTGTGGTCGGTACGGACGCGCGGCCCTGTACGCACCGTGCACGCGCTGTCGCGACGTGCCCCCGTTCGTGTGGCCGTGCGCCTGCCCGTGCGCTCTCCTCCGGCCATCGGGGGGACGATTCCATGGGTCGTGCGTGGGTCGGCCCGCTGTACTGGATCCAGCGGGCTGGGGGACACCGCCGCCTTCATCCCCGCGGGCGGCGGACCGGTCCGGGAGGCGTCATCCGCCTCCCGGACCGTGCGTGTGGGTAAGCCCCCAGGCGCCCCGCAGGCCTGTACGGAGAGTGCTCAATTCCGGCACGCCGTCGAGGATTTGGCTGAAAATAATCCCCCAGTCGTGTGGTGCATTTCCTTCGTGACCATGTAACTCCAGGGCGTGAAAGAGGTTTTGGGGGAGCGCATTGGGGGCGCATTCGTATCGCCCTCCTGGGACGCCGTCTCCGCCCCGCCGACCGGCCGGCCCTCAACTCCCCTTCCCGCACCGCGGACATCCCTCGCCCGAAGGCGGTCGCGCCGCGCCTCCGAGCCCGGTGCTTCGTGGCAGCATGGGGGCCGTTCGTGCGGTGCACTGGTGGTCCACAGCCTGTGGAGGCGTCGATGCGGTGGTTGGTGGGGTGGAGCAGCACCGCCGCGGGCGCCGCCGGGCCCGGCCCCGGCTCCGCGGGCGCGGTCGGCCACGACGGCGAAACCCTGCAACCGGTCGGCTCCCAGCTCCTGTGGGGCGACCCGGACCCGCTGTGGGCGGTCGGCGACTGGCGCCCGGACGAGGTGCGCGTGGTGCACGCCGACCCCGAGCACCGGATCGCCGTCCTCGGCATCTGCGGCGCCACCGACGAGGAACTGCGGCGCGGCCTGTTCACCGCGCGCGGCGGCGCGGTGCGCCATCTGACCACCTGGCCCGGCAGTTACACCGCCGTGGTCCGGGCCGGCCGCCGCATCACCGTCTGCGGCGACCTCGCGGGCGCCCGGCCGGTCTTCTACACCCCGTGGGCCGGAGGCACGGCCTACGCCACCGCCGCCCTGCCCCTCGCCGACCTGATCGAGGCCAACCTCGACTTCACCCACCTCGCCGCCCTGCTCGCCGCCCCGGACGTGCCGGCGGCGCTCCGCGACACCACCCCGTACGACGGCGTACGGCGCGTTCCGCCGGGGCACGCCCTGGTGCTGCGCGCCGGGGCGCGCGAGATCGCCGGGTACGAACCGGTCGCCTCCCTCGCCGTGGCCGCGCCCCCCGCCGACCCCGACCGCGCCGTGGACGCCGTACGGGACGCGCTGGTGGAGGCCGTCCGCACCCGGCTCGCCGCCCCCCGGCACGTCCCCGACCTGGACCCGGGGCCGGTGCCCGGCATGGGCCCCGCCGAGCGGCGCGCCGCGCGCGGCATGCCGGTCCCCGGCGTCGGCGCCGACCTGTCCGGCGGCCCCGCCTCCGGCACCCTCGCGCTGCTGGCCGCCGGGCTGCCCGGCCGGCCCGGCACGCTCCTCGGCCACCGCACCGGCGCGGGCGAGCGCCTGCTCGCCGTCACCTTCAACGACCTGGCCGTGCCCGGCCGCGAGGCCGAACTCGAACGGGCGGCGGCCCTGGCCGCGAGCCCCCGGCTGCACCACGTCGTGGTCACCGGCGGCCAGGAGACCCTCCCGTACGCCGACCTGGACGGCCCCCTGACCGACGAACCCGGCCCCTGCCTGGTCCAGGCGGCCCGGCACCGGGCGCGGCTCGCCGCCGGCAGCGCCGACCACTTCACCGGCCACGGCGCCCGCCAGGTCCTGGACGCCCACCCGGCCCGGCTCGCCGACCTCCTCGTGGACCGCCGGCGGCGCCACCTGGTCCGGCCGGTCGCCGCGCTGGCCCGGGCCGACGGCTCGGTGTTCGTCCCCGCGCGCGTGTACGGCGCGGCCCGGCGGCTGGCCCGCACCCCGTACCGGGCCGGGCTGGAGGGGCTGGCCGAGCGGCTGCTGCGGCGCCGCTTCGACGAGCCCCAGGGGGCGGCCGACGCGTCCCTCGCCGCGCTGAGCTGGGCCGGGCCCGGGCCCGCCGCGCGGTGGCTGACCGGGGAGGCGCTGGCCGAAGTATCGGTTCTGCTCCAGGCGGAGGCCGACCGCTCCGCAACCGGCGCGCAGCGGCCCGGCGACTACCGCGCGCGGGCGGCGCTCGCCCGGCACGCCGCCGACCTCCGCGTCCTGGAACAGGCCGCGGAGATTCGCTCCCAGCGGCTGCACGCCCCCTTCCTCGACAACCAGGTGGTCCGCGCCTGCCGCGACCTGCCCGAGGCCCTGCGGGTCCGGCCGGGCGCCCGCGCCGCCGTCCTGCGTACCGTCCTGGAGGGCGCCGGCGTCGCCGGTCTCCCGGCCGGCTGGGGCACCCCCTCCCACGCGTCCACGGCGGCGGCCGCGCGCGCCGGGCTGCGGGCCGCGGCCGACCCCCTCCTGGACCTGTTCGCCACGCCGCTGCTGGCCGACGCCGGGCTGGTGGAGGCCCGCGTCGTGCGCGCAGCCCTGCGGAGCGGGGCGGCGGGCGAGCCCCTGCCGCTGGACGGCCTCGCCGACCTGGTCTCCCTCGAACTGTGGCTGCGGCGGCTCCTCGCCCGCCGCGGCACGTGCTGGACGGGCACGCCGTCCCGCGCCCGCGCGGTCCCCTCGGGGATCCAGCCGAGGCGGGGCGCGCTGGCGCCGGGGGCGTGAGCGGTTCGGGGGAGCGGAGCGAGCGGCCGGGGCCGCCGGCCCCGCGCCCCTGCGGCGCTCCCGGCCACCGCACGGGGCACCCTCCAGCGCGCCGGTTCCGGGCCCGGTGACGAACCCCGACGCCGGAACCCCCGTGCTCCCGCCCCCCGCCCCCCGCCACAATGTCCAGGTGCGGTACAGAATCCTGGGCGTGGCCCAAGCGGCGGACGGTCAGGGGACCGCCGTACCCATCGGCGGGCGCCGGCTGCGTACGCTGCTGACCGCGCTGGCCCTGCGGCCCGGCCGTACCGTCACCCCCGAGACCCTCATCGGGGAGGTGTGGGCGGACGATCCGCCCCAGGACGCCACCGCCGCCCTCCAGGCCCTCGTCGGCCGGCTCCGCCGCACCCTCGGCCGGGACACCGTCACCTCCACCCCGGGCGGCTACCGCCTCGAAGCCGGCACGGAGGACGTCGACCTCCACGTCTTCGAGCGGCTCACCCGCACCGGCACCGCCGCCCTCGCCGCCGGCGACCCGGCCACCGCCCACCGCACCCTCACCGAGGCCCTGTCCCTCTGGTACGGCCCCGCCCTCGCCGACCTGCCCGACCGCACCGCGGCCACCCGCCCCGAGGCCCTGCGCCGGGAGGCGGCCCGCGCCCGCGCCGCCGCCGCCCTCGACCTCGGCCGCGCCCAGGAGGTCGTACCGGAGCTGCGGGAACTGACCACCGCGCACCCCTACGACGAGCCGCTGCGCGTCCTGCTCATCCGCGCCCTGCGCGACACGGGCCGCACCGCCGACGCGCTCGCCGCCTACGAGTCCGCCCGCCGCACCCTCGCCGACACCCTCGGCACCGACCCCGGCCGGGAACTGCGGGACCTGCACGCGTCCCTGCTGCGGCAGGAGCCCCCCGCCGCCCCCGAGCACCCGGCCGCGGAGCCCGCCACCCCCGCCCGCCCGCCCCGGCGCACCGGCAACCTCCGCCCCCGGCTGACCTCCTTCGTCGGGCGGGAACCGGAGCTGGAGGCCATCCGCGCCGACCTGCGCCGGACCCGCCTGGTGACGCTCACCGGGCCGGGCGGCTCCGGAAAGACCCGCCTCGCCGAGGAGGCCGCCGCGGCCCACCCCTCGGCCTGGCTGGTGGAGCTGGCCCCGCTCGAGCGGCCGGAGGCCGTCCCCGGCGCCGTGGTCAGCGCGCTCGGCCTGCGCGAGACCGTGCTGCTGACCAACGAGCTGGGCACCCCGCAGACCGACCCCACGGCCCTGCTGATCGAGTACTGCTCCTCGCGCGGCCTGCTCCTGGTCCTCGACAACTGCGAACACGTCATCGGCGCGGCGGCCGCCCTCGCCGAGACCCTCCTCACCCGGTGCCCCGGGCTCACGGTCCTCGCCACCAGCCGGGAACCCCTGGGCGTCCCCGGGGAGTCGGTGCGCCCGGTCGAGCCCCTCGTCCCGGACCAGGCGCACCGCCTCTTCACCGAGCGCGCGCGGGCCGTCCGCCCCGACGCCGACGCGGTGCTCGGCGACGGCGAGGCCGTCGCCGAGATCTGCCGCCGCCTGGACGGGCTGCCGCTCGCCATCGAACTGGCCGCCGCCCGGCTCCGGCTGCTCACCCCACGGCAGATCGCCGACCGCCTGGACGACCGTTTCCGCCTGCTCACCTCCGGGAGCCGCACGGCCCTGCCCCGCCAGCAGACCCTGCGCGCGGTCGTCGACTGGTCCTGGGACCTGCTGGACGAGCGGGAACGGACGGTACTGCGCGAGGTGTCGGTGTTCGCCGGCGGCTGGGACCTCGCGGCGGCCGAGGCCGTGTGCACCGGCCCCGCCGCGGAGCTGCTCGGCGCCCTGGTCGACAAGTCCCTCGTGGTCGCCGCCCCCGGCGACCCGGACGGCACCGGCGGCGGCACCGGTATGCGCTACCGCATGCTGGAGACCATCCACGAGTACGCCACCGAGCGCGCGGCCGAGGTCCCCGGACTGCGGGCGGCGGCCGAGCGACGCCACCGCGCCTGGGTGCGCTCGCTGGTGGAGGAGGCCGGCCCGCAGCTGCGGTCGGCGGCCCAGCTGCCCTGGTTCACCCGCCTGGAGACCGAGCTGGACAACATCCGCGCCGCACTGGACCGCGCGGTCCGCGCGGGCGACGAGGCCGAGGCCGGCGCCCTGGTGCTGGCCATCAGCTGGTTCTGGTGGCTGCGCAGCCACCGCCAGGAGGCGGTCACCTGGGTCCGGCTGGTGCTCCGCCTGGGCGCCGCCCTGGACACCCTGCCCGCGGACGCCCCGGCCGGCGAGCTCGCGGCGCGGGTGGAGTCCGCCGACCCGGTGGGCGCCTTCCTCGCCGGCCCCGACGGCGAGGCCCGGCACCCGCTGGCCGAGCTGCGGACGGACCTGCGGATGCTCGACCTGTTCCTGACCTCCGAGTCGGGCGCCGACCACCTCGCGGGCGACGAGCGGGCCCCGGAGTACGTCGCCCGCGTACGGAACGCCTACGAGCGCGGTGGCCCCCAGGCCGCCCGGTTCCCGGGCATCCTCTGGCCGCTGACCACCTATTACCTCGGCGGCCCGTCCGACGTCCGCCCGAATCTGTCGGAGTGCGTGGCCAACGCCCGCCGGTACGGCGGGGACTGGGAGATCGCCGTCGCCCTGATGTACCGCGCCCACGTGACCGTCGACACGTCGGGCAACCTCCAGGGCGTGGACGAGGACCTGGCCGAGCTGCGGCTCCTGTGCCGGCGCGTGGGCGACCGCTGGATGGGCGCCCAGGTGTGCAGCGCGGCCGGCGAGGCGGCCATGGCACGCGGCCGGTTCGACGAGGCCCGCGCCGAGTACGAGGAGGGACTGCGCCTCGCCCACGAGGTCGGCGCGGACACCGAGGCGCCGTTCCTGCTCGCCCGGCTCGCCGAGATCCGCTACCGCTGCGGCGACCGGGACGGCGCGCTGACCGCCCTGGACGAGGCGGAGGCGGCCGCCGACCGGTACGCGGTGCCGGAGTCCCGCGCCTTCGTGCTGCTGCTGCGCGCCCACATCGCCCTGATGGACGGGGACACCGCCCGCGCCCGTGCACTGCACGGGGCGTCCCGCACGCTGGTCGGGGACGGCAGCACCGCGCCCCCGCAGTTCGTGGCGGCCCAGCGGGCGGTCGAGGGGCTGGTCGTGGCCGAGGAGTCGGGTCCGGCCCAGGGCCTGCGGATCCTGGCGGAGGCCCTGCGCGAGGCCGTGGACAACCGGTGTGCCGAGGCGGTCACCTCCGGGCTGGTGGACGCGGCGGCCCGGGTGCTGGCCCGGGACGGCGATCTGCCGCGCGCCGTCCGGCTGTTCACCGCCGCGGACCACTGGCGCGCGGGCGTACCACGGCCCGAGCCGGAGCGCTCCGAGGCCGCCCGGGTGCACGCCGGCGCCCGGGCGGCCCTCGGCCCCGACGCCCACGCCGCCGAGTGCGCCCGGGGCGCCCTGCTCGACGTGGCGGACGTCCTGGGGGAGCTGGACGCGGCGACGGAGGCGAGCCCCACGGCCTCCGGGTGACCGGGCCTACCGGCAGGTGAACCGGGAGTCCGCCCAGTCCGCCAGCGCCACCCGGCCGAGCCCGTGGTCGTGCGGCTCCACCACCAGCCGTACGGTCCGGCGCCCGGTGAGGTCCACATGGACGGGGATAGCGGGCTCGCGGCCCCTGACCGTGCCGGACCGCCACAGCGGGACCCCGTCGGCGTAGACGGAGAAGGCGACCTTGCCGAGGCCGAGGGTCATGTCGTCCACGCCGGCCCGCGCGTCGTACGCCGTGCACTGCCGGTTGAGGTCGACGGTGACGGACGACTCGCCGTGGACGGTGACCCCGTACGCGTACGTCGTGCCGCCGGCCGACAGGCCGTACCGCTGCCACACCCAGCTGCTCCCGGCCAGCCTGATCTCGGGCTCGGTGCCGTCCCCCGAGGCGTCGAAGCGCAGGGCACTCAGCTCGTAGACGGTGGGCGCGGGCGGCGGGGTGGGCGTGGGGGACGGGGTCGGGGTGGGCGTGGGCGTGGGCGTGGGGGTCGGCCTGGGCTTGGGCTTCGGTTTCTGCGGGGGCGTGGGCGTGGGCGTAGGTGTGGGGGTCGGGGTGGGGGGCGGGGTGGGCGTGGCCGGGGCCGGTTCGGGTGCGGCGGTGACCGGCCTCGGTTCCTGCGGGGGCGTAGGCGTCGGCGGGAGAGTCGGCGTGGGCGCGGGCGGCTCGGAGCGTACGACCGGTGCGGACGGCGACGGCCTGGCGGCGGCCTCCCGCACCGGACGGTCGTCGTTCACCAGGGCCAGCGCCACCGCGGCGACGGCCACCGCGACCACCCCCGCCGCGATGCCGGCCTTCACCGGCGCCCCGAGCCCCTCGGAGGCCGCGGCACCGCCCGCGCCGCCCGCCCCGGAGGACGAGCCGGTGGCCGCGGCGGCGGCCCCCGCGGCCCCGGCCCCGGCACCACCGGCCACGATCCCGAGCGCCTTGGCGTATCCGGCGGCCCCGAACCAGCCGATGACCGCGACCGGCACGACCGCGGGGATGCCGCTCGCGACCTCCTCGATCTGCGCCGCGGCCAGCCGGCACCGGGCGCACTCCCCGAGGTGCTTGCGCAGGCCCCGCTCGGCCCGGACGCGCAGCTTGCGGCGGGCGTAGGAACCGAGCTGGTCGGCGTAGCGGGCGCACTCCCCGTCGGCGGTGAGGGCGGAGCTGACGTGGGCCTGGAGGTAGGCCTGCCGCAGCCCCTCCCGGGCGCGGCTGGCGAGCACCCGGGTGCCGTTGGCGTCCAGCCCGAACAGGACGGCCACCTCGCTCGGGGACTCGTCCTCCACCTCGGTGTGCCACAGCACGGCCTGCCAGCGCTCGGGCAGCGAACGGAAGGCCCGCATGGCCAGGGACTGCTCGGCCTCGTGCAGGGCGCGCACGTCCGCGCCCTGGTCGAGCGTGCCGGCGTCCGAGGCCCCGGCGGCCCGGGCGGCCTGCTGGGCGAAGACGGCGAAGTCGTCGACGAGCTGTTCGCGCCGGGCCGACGTCGCCCAGTGCGCGGCGACGCGCCGGACGGAGGTCAGCAGGTAGGCCCGCACGGCGTACTCGGGACCGGCGCCGCCGCGCACCGCCTGGAGCATCCGGGCGAACACCTCGGCGGTGAGGTCGTCGGCGGTGTGGCCGTCCCGGCAGCAGGTGCGCGCGTACCGGCGTACCGCGTCGGCGTGCCGCCGGTACAGCTCCTCGTAGGCGGAGTCGTCACCGGCCCGCATCCGCCCGATCAGCTCACCGTCGGCGGCGGGCGTCCCGCGGGGCGGGGGCAGCGCACTCCCGTCCCGCTGCGCGGGCACGCCGCCGTCCCCGCGCCCGGGGCGTCCGCCCTGGTGCGGTACGTGCGGGGGGACCGGCCCGTGCGCCTCCGCGTCCCCGTCGTCCACGCGTGACCCGTCCCACCCGTCAGCGCTCATCACGGCAAGCCCCCGGCCCAGCCCAACCCGTCACCGGCTCAGACTGCCACACCCGGACCCCCCGAGCGCCCCCGCACTCCTGAACCACTCGTCCGGGGGCACGTGTCCGCCGGTACCCGAACGCCTGTCGGACGATGGGGAGTTGGCGGCCTCGCCGCTGGTCTGCGGGCCCCGGCCCGCCATGTCGCCGGCCACCCGGCGGTGCCACCGGGCCGTCGCCGCGCCGGCGGCCGGGGACGCCTGGGGCGACCGGGCAACAGCACCGGGCAGCAGCACCGAGCCGCTGCCCCGCGGCCACCGGGCAGACGTCGCCCACTGCGCCACGGCCGCTCGGCGACCCCGTCCGGCTCGCGGCTGCCTCGCGGCCGCTCGGCCGGCCCGCCCCGCCGCCACCTGCCATGCCGTACGTCTCGTCACGGCGACACAGCCGTCCGGCGGCGCCGCCCGGCGCACCGGACGTCAGGCCCCGCAGCCGCCGGACGCCCCCCGCAAGGCGGGTGCCCTGGTCCGGTGCAGGCGGAGCCGAGCCCGCCTAGACCGCCGTCGGCCGGGACCGGAGCCCCTCCAGCAGAATGTCCAGCAACCGGGCCGAAGCCGCCGCCTGCTGCGCGGCATCCGGCAGGGACGGCGCCGCCGTGGCGATCACCAGCAGCACATCGCCCACCGACACGTCCGCCCGCAGCTCACCCGCCGCCCGGGCCCGTTCCACCAACTGCCCGACCACGTCGAGCAGTGCCCCGGCCCCGCCGTCGTCGGCCCCCAGCGAGGGCGGGTCCGGCACCAGCCGCAGCTCACCGCTCACCGGCTGCATCCGCTGCTGAGGCACCCGCGCCACCTCGCCCGCCCCGTCCGCACCGGCGGAGCCGACCCGCAGCACCTGCGGCGGCAGCAGCCGCCCCGCCCCCGACGCCACCGACGTCCGCAGGAACCGGGACAGCGCCGACCACGGCTCGTCCTCCTGGCCGAGCGCGGCCCGCGCCTGCTCGGTCAGCCGCGCGGTCTCCTCCTCGGCGATCCGCCGGACCAGCACGTCCTTGCTGGGAAAGCGCCGGTACACGGTGCCGACCCCGACCCGGGCGCGCCGCGCCACGTCCTCCATCGGCGCGCCGTAGCCCAGTTCGCCGAACACCTCACGCGCCGCGCGCAGCACGTGCTCCAGATTGCGCTGTGCGTCCACCCGCAGCGGAGTCGTCCGCGCCCCGTCCGCGCGTCCGGTGCCCGCCGCCGTGCTCATCGGTCTGCCGCCGGGTGCGATGGCGGTGGCCGATGCCCAATGCGTGTCCTGAACATGCATGTGTTTCCCCCGGTAATGACGTCTCCCCCCGGAGACTTTCCCCACCACTGGACGCGAAGTGCGCGGAACAGGCATCGGTTCCGACCGGATCCGCCCGTCGCGGGCCCGTTCGACCACATTCCCTACACTCCGTCGACACACGAACATAGTTGAGAGGGAGTCAATTCAGAAGGGGCAGGTTCCGTACAGTGCGCCCCCCGATCGGAGTACGAGGCGTGTACGTCCCGTTTCCCTCCCTTCCCACCCACTCGCCCGCCCGCGCTGACCTGCTCCCTTTCGCTCCCCGGGGACACCGCGGCCGGCCCCGCGCACACCCGGCCGCCGGTCACACAAATTGTCGGGCCTGTGGACAAACACCAGCGCCGGGTGCGTCATGGGATGGTGAAGGAACGTGCGCGCATTCTGGTTGTCGGCGGCGGCTACGTCGGGATGTACACGGCCCTGCGTCTCCAGCGGAAGCTGAAGACCGAGCTGAGAAGGGGCGAGGCCGTCATCACGGTCGTCACCCCCGACCCCTACATGACGTACCAGCCGTTCCTCCCCGAGGCCGCAGCGGGCTCGATCTCCCCGCGCCATGTCGTCGTACCGCTGCGCCGCGTACTGGACCGGTGCCAGGTGATCGTCGGCGAGGTGACCTCCCTCGACCACGCGGCGCGCACCGCCGCCGTCCGCACACTCGCCACCTCCGACCAGGGCGGAGCCACCGAACTGCTCGGCTACGACGAACTGGTCCTCGCCCCCGGCTCGGTCTCCCGCGCCCTGCCCGTCCCCGGCCTCGCCGAGTACGGCATCGGCTTCAAGACGGTGGAGGAGGCCATCGGCCTGCGCAACCACGTCATCGAGCAGATGGACATCGCCTCCTCCACCCGCGACCCCGCGGTCCGCGACGCCGCCCTCACCTTCGTCTTCGTCGGCGGCGGCTACGCGGGCGTGGAGGCCCTCGGCGAACTGGAGGACATGGCCCGCTACACCGCGCGCTACTACCACAACCTCCGCCCCGAGGACATGAAGTGGATCCTCGTCGAGGCCACCGACCGGATCCTGCCCGAGGTCGGTCCCGAGCTGGGCCGCTACACGGTGACCCAGCTGCGCCGCCGCAACATCCAGGTGCTGCTGAACACCCGCCTGGAGTCCTGCGCCGACCGGGTCGCCGTGCTCAGCGACGGCCAGCGCTTCCCGACCCGCACCCTCGTGTGGACGGCCGGCGTCAAACCGCACCCGCTGATCGCCGCGACCGGCCTGCCGCGCACCGACCGCGGCCGGCTGCGCTGCACCGCCCAGCTCACCGTCGACGGCACCGAGCACGCCTGGGCCGCGGGCGACGCCGCCGCCGTCCCCGACGTCACCGCCGCCGGACCCGGCACCGAGACCGCCCCCAACGCCCAGCACGCCGTCCGCCAGGCCAGGGTCCTCGGCGACAACATCGCGCACGCGCTGCGCGGCGAGCCCCTGGAGACGTACGCCCACCGCAACGCCGGCTCGGTCGCCTCCCTCGGCCTGCACAAAGGCGTCGCCCAGGTCTACGGCCGCAGGCTGAAGGGCTACCCGGCCTGGTTCATGCACCGCGCGTACCACCTCAGCCGGGTGCCCACCGTCAACCGCAAGGCCCGGGTGCTCGCCGAATGGACCCTCGCCGGGCTGTTCAAACGGGAGATCGTCTCGCTCGGCTCGCTCGAACACCCTCGCGCGGAGTTCGAACTGGCGGCCGGTGGAAAACCTCCCCACAGCCCCTCCGCCGACCCGAAGGGGTAGTCCTGACCGGACCCGGGAACTCCGCGGACCCTCGAGGCGTCTGACGGTTGTCGCCGTGGTCCGCCCCCCTGCCAGACTGCCCACGTCCGCGGACCGCCCACGCCCCCGGACCGGCCACCCCGCCCGCCCACCGCACCCACGAGGCATTCCCGACAGTGAACTTCACGCGCTGGAGCGCCCGGCTCCCCGGAACGCAGCGCCGCGCCGCCGCGCGGACCGAGTCGGCGCTCTCCCCGGACCGGCGGGGTGACGGCTCCGTACCCGCGGCCCGCGCCGAACGGTCCGCCGCCGGCGGCGCCCCGGTGCCCGCCGTCGACGTCCTGGCCGCGCGTGACGTCCTGGACCGCGTCCCGGCCCTCGTCGCCCTCGTCCACGGCCCCGACCACCGCATCGGCTACGTCAACGACGCCTACACCGCGGCCTTCGGCACCCGCCCCGCCGGCACCCCCGCCCGCGACGCCCTGCCCGAGCTCGCCGAACTGGGCCTGCTCCCGCTGCTCGACCAGGTACTGCGCAGCGGCAGACCCCGCACCCTGAAGTCCCGCAAGGCCGTCGACGGCCGCTCGTACACCTTCACCTGCACCCCCGTCACCGAGGACGGCGACCGCGACGCGGGCGTCCTCGTCTTCGCCACGGACGTCACCGACCACGCCGAGGCCGCCGAACGCCTGCGCGCCAGCGAACGCCGCCAGCGCGAAACCGCCGTCACCCTCCAGCGCTCCCTGCTGCCCCAGGAACTGGAGCAGCCCGACGACCTGCGCATCGCCGCCACCTACCAGCCCGGCGGCACCGAGGCCGCGGTCGGCGGCGACTGGTACGACGTGATCACCCTCGGCGGCGGCCGGACCGCCCTCGTCATCGGCGACGTCATGGGCCGCGGGGTGCGGGCCGCGGCCGTCATGGGCCAGCTCCGCACGGCCGTCCGCGCCTACGCCCGCCTGGACCTGCCCCCGCACGAGGTGCTCCAGCTGCTCGACGGCCTCGCCGCCGAGATCGACCCCAACCAGATCGCCACCTGCGTCTACGCCATCCACGACCCGAACGAGGGCAGCCTGGTGTACGCGTCCGCCGGCCATCTGCCGATCCTGGTCCGCGACGAGAACGGCACGGTCTCCCGCGCCGACGAGCCCACCGGCCCGCCGCTCGGCACCGGCGGCTGGATCCACTCCTCCGGCTGCATCGCCCTCGGCCCCGGCGCCACGGCCGTCCTCTACACCGACGGACTGGTGGAACGCCGGGACGCCGATCTGGACGAGGGCATCACGGCCCTCGAAGGCGCCCTCGCCGGCGCCACCGGCACCCCTCAGGTCGTCTGCGACCGCCTGGTCCGTTCGGCCGGCGTCACCGCCGACCACGACGACGACGTGGCCGTCCTCGTCCTCCAGCATCCGGCGCGTACCGGCCCCGACGGCGATCTCTTCCGCAACGCGGCCCTGGAACTCCTCGGCGGCGTCGAGGCGGCACCGCGCGCCCGGGCGTTCGCCTCCGGCGTGCTGACCAGCTGGCGCTTCCCCGCCGAGCTGCACGACCTCGGCGTCCTCGCCGCGAGCGAACTGGTCGCCAACTCCCTCCAGCACGGCACACCGCCCATGCGGCTGCGCCTGCGCCGCACCGACCGCCGGCTGATCGTCGAGGTCACGGACGGCGACGACCACCTGCCGCGCCGACGGCGCGCGGAGCCGGGCGACGAGTCCGGCCGGGGCATCGCCATCGTGGCGACGATCGCCACCCACTGGGGCTGCCGCCGCACCCCGGGCGGCGGCAAGGCGGTCTGGTGCGAGTTCGTCCTGCCGAAGGGGTGAGTCCGCGCGGGCACGGGTGATCCGTGGCCGTCAGCGCGGTTCCTCGCGCCCCTGCGGCGCCACCCCGGCGGCGTGCTCCTACGCCTCCGCGGTGACCGGCTCCGGCGCCCCGCCCCGAGTGACCACCCGGCTCTCCCGAGCCGTCCACGGCCGGTCCTGCGCCGCGGTGAGGCGCCGCCCCAGCCGCAGGGCCAGCACGGTGATCGACAGCGAGAACAGCAGGAAGGTCACGACGTACGGCGCGTGCAGGGAGGCGCCCAGAGGACCGCCCACCGCCGGGCCGACCGCCAGCGCCAGCTGCTTGACCAGGGCGAACGCCGAGTTGTACTGACCGGCCAGCCCCTCCGGCGCCAGATCGGCGACCAGCGGCGCGACCGTCGGCGACAGCATCGCCTCACCCAGGCCGAACAGCGCGTACGTCGACACGAAGGCGGCCGTGGCCATCTCCTGGCTGCCGTGCCCCAGCCCCGCGTAACCGGCGGCCAGCCACGCGACGGCCCAGATCAGGCCGACCGCGGCGATGACCCGGGACCGCCGGCGCCGCTCCACGAGCTTCAGCACGGCGAACTGGGCGACCACGATCATCAGCGTGTTCGCGGCCAGCGCCGTCCCCAGCGCGGACGTGGAGATCCCGGCCGCCTCCACGCCGTAGGCGCTCAGCCCCGACTCGAACTGCCCGTAGCAGGCGAAGAACAGCACGAAGCCCAGCACGCACAGCTGCACCATCGCCCGGTTCCCGAGCAGCCGCTTCCAGCCGCCCGCGGCCGACCGCGCGGGCGCGTCCGCCATCCGGGGCGAGTGCGGCATGCGCACGGTCGCCATCACCACGACCAGCACCAGGAACATCAGGGCCTCGATCGCGAACAGCAGCGTGAACGAGGACACGCGCGTGGTGTCGACGAGGTGACCGCCGATGAGGCCGCCCACACCGAGCCCCAGGTTCTGCAGGAAGAACTGCATCGCGAACGCGCGCGAGCGGGTGTCCGCCGAGGAGCAGTCCACGATCATCGTCGCCAGCGCCGGCTGCATCACGGCCTGCCCGGCACCGAGCGCGGCCGCGGACAGCAGCACGGTCGCGGCACCGCCCGCCAGACCGAGGCTCAGCGCGCCCAGGGCGGCGAGGACCAGGGCGGCGAGCAGGACCGGCAGCGGGCCCCGCCGCACGATCGCCCGGCCGGCGAACGGCAGGACGATCAGCGCGGCCACGGCGAAGACGGCGAGCACGAGACCCGCCGTCATGGCTCCCAGTCCCCGCACCTGCGCCACATAGACGTACAGGTACGGGACGGTGAAGCCGAGCCCGAACGCGCTGAGTGCGTTGCCCACGTGGATCCGGCGCATCGCCGCGCCCATCGCCCTGGTCACGTTCACCTCTCTCACTAGTTAGACCTGAAGACTTCGAAGCTAAAGTTCGAAGCTAAAGAGTACACAGTGAAGGACTTCAAGGCAAAGGGGTCGCGTGCGATACTGCGGCCATGGCCGACACCCCCGGCGTCACGGAGCCGACACTCGAAGAACAGATCGCCGCCTACCAGCGCGAGTTCCAGGACCTGGACCCCCAGGTCGAGAAGATCGTGTCGGCGCTGTCCCGGCTGAACCGCCGGATGAACGTCGCGTACGGCCGTCAGACCGCCGCCCTCGGCATCAGCAACGCCGAGTGGGAGGTCCTCAAGGCGCTGGTCCTCTCCGGAGCGCCGTATCGCATGGGCCCGAGCGACCTGGCCAAGCGGCTCGGCCTCACCCCGGCCGCGATGACCCACCGGATCGACCGCATGGTGGCCGAGGGTCTGGTCACCCGGGAGCGGGACGAGACCAACCGGGTCCGCGTCATCGTGGAGCTGACCCCCGAGGGGCGTGAGAAGTGGCTGGAGGCCATGCGCCTGGCGACGGTCTTCGAGGAGGACCTGCTCCAGGACCTCACCCCCGTCGAGCGGGCGGTGCTCGGAGAGGTCCTGACCCGGCTCCTGCGCCGGGTGGAGCACGCCCAGCCGGACGCCGGCGGCCGCCTCAGCGACCTCGACTGACACCGGCCCCCGGGACGCCGAAAAGATCTTGACAGGGGGGTGTTGACACGCCCCGGTCCCATCCGTAAAGTTCTTCGGGTTGCCGCGGAGCCGTAACGGTTCCTCGACAGCACTCCGCCGCCTCGAGCGGCACCCTCACACCACCAGCAGGATCTCCCGTACGGGTTGATTTCGGCGTGCCCGAATTCAATTCGAATACGGGCGCGGCGGCCCGATTGGGATTCGCCGGGCGGATCCGCTAAGGTTTGAGACGTCGGAACGGCCCAACAGCCGGGAAGGCAAGCCCCCCTGACTGGGAGTCAGACGCCGAAAGGATCTGATAGAGTCGGAACCGCCGGAAAGGGAAACGCGAGAGCGGGAACCTGGAAAGCACCGAGGAAATCGGATCGAGAAAAGATCTGATAGAGTCGGAAACGCAAGACCGAAGGGAAGCGCCCGGAGGAAAGCCCGAGA